>NZ_RZST01000041.1:0-24737 GCF_003997575.1 Mesorhizobium sp. M1A.F.Ca.IN.022.07.1.1 | reverse complement strand
GCTCGCAATATGAGGTCATCGAGAAGCGCCGCACCGTGCCGGACTTGTCGGACATCGATCCCGATTTCCGCGAACTCATCGAAGCGATGTTGCAGCCGGATCCTCAAGACCGGCCCGCCAGCATGGCCGAGATCGCCAGGGCAACGCGTGACGACGATCTCGACGCGACCTTGCCGCCGCCCGGATCGTTTGCTCCGCGGGAACGATCCGGCTTGCCGCGCGCCGGCTGGACGGCCTTGCCAAACACCAGTCCCCCGGCTTCTGCTGTTCCCGACGAACCGCGTTTCGTTCCGCATGTGCGGCCTGCGCACCTGTCGCAACCGAGGCCGGCGCCGGCGGCGGCTCCGGCCAGTGCGTCAAGCCGACCTGCGGAGCGAAAGCCCTCGCGGATCCCGGCCATAACGGGCGGCGTCGCGGTTCTGGCAGTCCTGGCGGCGGCCGGCGTCTATTTCAGCGGCGCGTTGGTCACTCCGCCCGCCGTTGAAAAGCCTGGGCCTCTTACGCCGAAGCCGGCGGCAAAACCCGTCGCGGAAGCGCCCCAGCCGGTAGCGGAGGCACCGACGCCTCAGCCAGAAGCACCGCAACCTCGGCCGCAAGCGCCGGCCGAACCGCAGCCGGAAGAACCGAAGGCGGACAGCTCAGCCACCGTTGAGCCGGCAAAGCCTGCCGCTCCGGCTCTGCCGCAACCGCAAGACACGACACAACCCGTCCAGAAGCAGGCCGAGACTGAGCAGAAGCCGACACAGCCTGCCCTATCGGCTGCGCCGCAACCGCAGGACAAGACCGCCCAGAAACAGGCGCAAGTAGAGACCGGACAGAAATCCGAGCCGACACCGCCTGCCCCTTCAGAGAGCTTGGCCAAAAACAACCAGGCGAAAGCCTCGCAGCCGGCGGAGCCCGAACCGGCTCAGCCGTCGGTCGAGAACTTGCCGGCACCCCTGCCGAAAGCAGCGGAAAACCAAAAGCCGTCGAGCCCGACGGCGGAAGCTGCTGCGGCGCCGGAAGCAAAACCGCCGGCGACGAAACCGAGCGCATCCGACCTCGTCGACGCTCTGTCCAAATTGTCGAAGTCGAAGACGCCGGCGCCGCAAGTTACGGAAAACCAAAATCAGGCGCCGGCTTCGACTGCGCGCCAGCCGGCAGCGCCCGAAGCGGCTACTCAGCCGGCAAGGCCGAAAGTCTCGACCACACAACCGGCACCACTGCCGCAGCCACCGCCGGCCAACAAGCCATCTCAAAATACCGACGTCGCAATCAATCTGCCAAAGCCCCAGGTTCCGCCGCCGCCAAACAAAACCGACGCGTTGGCTCAGCGCGCCTCTTGGGTGCGCGACTTCAGCGGCGGCAATTGCTTCTACGCGACCCTGACATCGGCAACGGGCACATCCGCGGCGATCGAGGGATTCGGAACGGCCGTGCAGCCTTTCGAGCAACTGCTCGGTGCGTTCCAGTCCAGGTTCAACGTCGAGCCGGACATCAGCGTGCGCCTGATTACCCCATCACAATGCGGCGTACCCACCTTCCTGCACCTTCTCGACCGAAGCGAGGCTGAACGACCGCAGCTCATGCTCGACCGGACGTCGGTGCCCGACGGATCACCGATCAGCGGCACGCTGGTGACGCGCGGGGGGCTCATCTCCAGCGTGTTGCTGATCAACCACAATGGCACCGCCTTCAACCTCGACAGCCGCATGGTCGCGCAGCCGGACAGGGCGACCTTCAAGATCGCCATCGATCTCGCCGCTGACGACAAGGCGGCCGGCAAGGCTTTGCCTCAGGTCATCCTGGTGATCACCGGGCCACGGGACGTCCAGGCCGCGATGTTCGCGGGCCCGACCCCCGCCTCGGAAGTGCTGCCCCGGATCCTTAAGGAGATCCAGACGGACGATTCCGGATTTTCGGCCACCGCCAAGTATTTCCGGCTTGGCGGATAGCGCGGACGCCGATGGTTCTCTGCCGCCTGCTCTCTTCCACCCTTTCCCAGTCACGCAAGGAGCGCGGACCGATCCGGCCTGTTGCTGATCGCATCGGCCGCATGAAGCTTGCTGCGCTTGCCGGCATGGCTTTGCTCTCCATGCTATCCGTCAACAAGGCACATGCCGAATTCACCGTCTGCAACCAGACGCTCGACGTCGTCAACCTCGCCGTTGGACAGAAGGTCGACGATGCCGACCAGACCGACGGCTGGTGGACGATCGGCGCCAACCAATGCGTCAACGTCATCCGCGAGGAGCTGACCAACCGCTACATCTACATCTATGCCACGGACGTCTTCGGCCATGCGATCCTCACCGGATCGATCGAGATGTGCATCGACCGGCGCCGCTTCTCGATCCGCGGCATCGACGAATGCTGGCAGCGCGGCCATATCGCGGCGCGCTTCGTTGAGGTCGACACGCAGGAGCAGGTGCGCTGGACCTATTTCCTGAGCGGGAACGGCCAGTGACGCACAGCATCGACACGAGCTTCAAACTGAAGAAGCAGGCGCGCCTTGCCGAGCGGCGGCGCAAGCTGTGGCGCTGGATTTTTTCCGGCGTTGCGGCACTCGTCCTCGTCTCGACAGCTACGGGTTTCTACCTCACACGCGATTACTGGTCCTTCGGCGACGAGGACGAGGAACTGCATCCGGTCGAGGGGATGGATGACGTGCCGCCCGACGCTTCGGTCTATGTGCCGGCCATCATCGACCTCGCCGGCGATCCGATGTGGATCACGCTCGCGCCCGATGCCGACACGGCCAAGGGCAAGACCGTCGCGCGCCCGGCCGAGCTCGACAGTTCCGGCGCCTCGCCGCAGATCGAAATCCTGTCCGATGTAATGTTGAGCGCCAGCGAAAAATTCATGACGACGATCCCCTCGACGCAGGAGGATTTCGCCTTCTTCCAGGCGCAGCGGCAGACCGTGCCGAAATCTCCTGCAACGGCGCCGCAGGATCGGCAAGCCGCCCCCCTCGCTCCGGGCGCAGCCGACGACCAGCAAGGCGATCTTGAGAACGACCTTCAGGCCGCACCCGACGAGAGCGAAGCTCCTGCCAGTTCAGCGCCCAAGGCGGATGCCGATGATCCGGAAGCGGGCTGGGGCGAGACCGTCGACCAGGGCGAGGCCGCCCTTCCCGCTTTCAAGAAGACCCAGATCGAGAACAACACGACCGTTGCGACCGTCAGCAGCGAATACCAGCGCTTCGAGGCGACCGAGGACACATTCGTAAAAATCCTCAACGACCGCAGCCTGGACAGCGTCGTCGCCGATGCGCATTTCTCCGCCGACGACGCGAAGCTGGCGGGCGAAGCGCTGAAGACGCTGTTCAACCGTAACGGGCTGGGGGCGGGCTTTGTCGTGGCGATGCGCGGATTCAGGCCGAACCGCGAGACCACCACCATGTCGCTTATGCAGGTCTCGATCTACGCCAGGAATGTCTATGTCGGCACGCTGACGCGCAATGCTGCGGGCGCGTTCGTGTCGGGCGTCGACCCGTGGGTGCGGGAGGACCTTTTCAACTATTCAGGCGCATCCGACGAAGGCGGGCCCAAGCGCCAATATCGCCTGCTCGATGCGATATATTCGACGGCCGCCCGCAACAAGGTTCCGACCAGCGTGATCGGAGAGGCCATCATGTATCTGTCGCGAGGACAGGATCTCGACGCCTTCGCCAGCGAGGACCAGCGGCTGGTGCTGATCTACTCGCAGACGCCGCGCGGCCAGGGCGAAATCTCAGGACGGGTCCTCTATGTCGGCGTTCAGGGCACGGAGAAGACGCTCGACTGTTTCGTCTTCCAGCAGAGCGATGGCCAGTATGCGTGCGTGACGGGCAATGACGAGGTTCGCTCGCTCAACGTCACCAACGGCATGGTGACGCCGGTGAGCGGGGTGATGACCTCGACGTTCGGCCCGCGCAAACACCCGATCCTGGGCACCGTTCGCATTCATAAAGGCGTCGACTGGGCCGCTCCGGTCGGCACGCCGATCATGGCCGCCTTCGACGGCGAAATCACCTTCCAGGGCGATGGCGGCAGCTATGGCAATCTGGTGAAGATTGCACATGCCAACGGGCGCGAGACGCGCTACGCGCATATGCAGAAATTCGCCATCGCGAGCGGCGTCGGCACCAAAGTGAAGGCCGGCGACGTCATCGGCTATATCGGCACCACCGGACTTTCGACCGGCCCGCACCTGCATTTCGAGCTCTACCAGAGCGGCCAGGCGATCGATCCGCTGGGTACGGTCACCACGGTCGCCACCTATGCGTCCGGCGGCGCCGGCGGCGGCTACGGCGATGCTGCCGTCGAGACGCTGACCGACCGCATCGTCCATGTCGAAAGTGGCGGCAAAGCGCGAGCCAAGAACCCGCTCTCCTCGGCGACCGGTGCCGGTCAGTTCATCACCAAGACCTGGATCCGGATGATGAACACCTATCGGCCCGATCTCGCCCGCTCGCTGTCGACCGCCGACCTGCTCGCGCTCCGCTACGACGCCACGCTGTCGCGCGAGATGGTGCGCAATCTGGCGCGCGAGGGCGAAGCCTATCTTCGCGCCCGCGGCCACCAGATCACCGCCGGGCGGCTCTATCTCTGCCATTTCCTGGGCATGGAAGGTGCTGCCCAGGTTCTGGCGGCGCCCGGCTCGGCGCAATTGAGCGCAGTGCTCGGCTCCGCCGTGATCCAGGCCAACCCTTTCCTTACCGGAAAGACCACCAGCTACGTCGTCGACTGGGCCGAGCGGAAAATGGGTCAGAAGGTGACCCGCTTGGCATCGTCCGATCAGAACCAGCAGACGACCACGACCCAGGTCCGACAGACATCGCCGGAGTTCGAGAAATACAAGCAAGCCGTCACGGCCCTGATAAGCTCGATCCAGGCCACCCTTTGAGGCCCTGTCGCGCTACCGTCGGTCGCTGTTCGCAGCGTGAGTGATTCGTGCGGCTTATTCCGTCCTGATCCGCATCTCGACCCGGCGGTTGACCGGATCGTAGGGATCGGCGACGCGCGGGTGCGACTTGCCGAGACCAATAGCTTCGAGCCGGGTGGCCTGTACGCCGTTCGCGGTCAGGAATGCGGCAACCGATTTCGCCCTGCGCTGCGACAGGTCCTGATTGTAGCGATCCGAACCCGAAGCATCGGTGTGGCCTTCGACAACGAAGCTGAACGAACTCAGCCGGTTGTCTTTCAGCGCCTTGGCGAACTCGTCGAGCTCGGTGCGCGCGGTCTGGTCGAGCTGGGCCGAATCCAGCGCGAAATTGATCATCATGTCGAGCCCGGTTTTGGTCGAGGCCGCGTTCTGGTCGTTCTTGCTCTTGCACTCTTCTTCAGTGCCGACGCAGATCCCCCGCGTCGCGCCGAGATTGCCCGCGCCGGTGAAGAACTTCACGATGTCTTCGGATTTCTGAAGCGGATCAGCGGAAACGTGCGTCGAAAAAAGCACGGCCGCCAATGCAAAGGCTGAACTGGCCCACCGCATGACCGTTACTCCCTGTTTGAGCGGATCTCGCTGCGACGGACGATAGCAAATCTCGCGCCGGTTGTCTGTGAACAAACACACGCTGCGAGCGCCGGTGATTTGCTAAGCTAATGCTTGACCAGCGCCTCCGCCGGGGCTTCAGTATCTCTATTCCTAATAAGGGCGTGGCAGCCATGGCGAGGGGGCTCCGGTTCAGGACGGCGCGGGATCTCTTCAGCGCTTGCCCGGCCATTGCCCGGGACATGAAAGCGGTCCCGACAGACCAGCCCTCGATCGAGTTTTGCCGGGCGCTGCTCGCCGGGCGCGTGCCGGAGGAAGCAATCACCTTCTGCGCCTATCTGCTTCCCGAACGCCCTGCGATCTGGTGGGCGCATGAGTGCCTAAGCAACCTTGCCGAGCTCCTCGGCGACAGGGACCTCGAATTGCTGGCGCTCGTCGGCGACTGGGTCGGCGAACCCGGCAATCCCGACCATCGTGAGGCTGTGGCCCAGGCCGTGGAGGTGCCGCCCGCGACGCCGGTTTCCTGGATCGCTTTGGCAGCAGGCTGGCGCGACGGCGACTCGGGCATCGATCAGGCGACAGCCGAATTTCCAACCGCCCATGCCGTCAGCGCGGGGATACTGGCAGGCCTTGCGCGGGTATCGCTCGCGGACCGGTTTGCCGTGCTTTCAGCCTTCGTCGAAATGGGCATCGAGATGGCGGAGATGGAGGCGCAGCAGCAACCGGCCGATGCTTACTAGCCAAGCCTGCTCAAACTAGCCAAGCCTGCTCGAATGTCGGCGATCACGTATAGCCGCCTTGCGCCCCTTGGGGTCAACCTCCCCAGCCGCCGCCACCACCACTATTGCCGCCGCTACCGCCTCCGCCCATCGCTGGAATAACTGGAGGCGGAGCTTCAGTTGTTACCTCCGCCGGTTCGATCGGCTTCTTCGCGGTGACCTTCTTCTGCTTGATCACCTTTGGCGTGGTCGTTGTCCGAACGACTTTTTGCTTCGTCGTCGGCTCCGGTTCGACCTGGGGCGTCACGGCGGTGCACCCCGCGACAGCCAGAACTCCAGTTAGGAATGTTACGATGATTGCCAGTTTCGATGCCCTGCCCACCATTGCCTCCTTGTTGATCAGAACAAGTCCCGACGCGGATTGGCTTGCTCCCAGACGGCTCTGGCCGTCTTGACCAGTTGAACGTCCAACGAGCCTTCCGCCGAAATCTTTGATTTGAGTTCCCCACGCAGCTGTTTCAGGGCCGCCGTTTTCGCTTTAGCTCCGAACTTCGCCAGCGTGGCCTTGGCATCTGGAATTTCGTTGCGAACATCGAGCGCCGCCGCGAAAGCAAGGTAACGTACGGCGAGAGGCTGGTCCGCCTTGTTGCCCCGCTGCAGTTCCAGAGCCGCGCGATCATATGCGGCCGACTGATCACCGCGGTCGGTCGCTACCTCGAAAAGGCGTTGCGCCTCAGCAAGGTCCTGCTGCACACCGACACCGTCCCTGTACATACGCGCCAAGCTGCCGGGAGCGTAGGGTTGGCCGAGATCCATGGATTTCTGGAAGAGTTCGAGCGCGCTCTTGGGATCCTTCTCAACCCCAGTGCCGGCGAGATAATTTCGGCCGAGCAGGTTCATCGAATACATGTCCTGCCGTTCGACGCCCGCTTTGAGGAAGGCCACGGCGCGAGCCGGATCGGCAGGTACGCCGTTACGACCTTCCGTAAAAATCGCGGCGAGGTCGTTCATGGCATAGGTGTGCCCCATCGCCGCCGCTTTGAGCAGCAGGTCCAGGCCCTTGGTGGCATCACGATCGACGCCATAGCCGTTGAACAAAGCGCGACCCCACGAGGTCATTCCATACGGATCGCCCTTGTCGGACGCTGCGGCATAGAAGGTATTGGCCTGCTTGCGATTGACGGGCATTCCCGTTCCCGTGGCGTTGAGATAGCCAAGCTCGAACACCGCCCGGACATGCCCCATGTCGGCAGCCTCCTGGATCGCCTTCTTGGCCTCGTCGACCTTGCCGGCAACAAGCAGCGCACGCCCGAGCTGGTAGCGGAAGCGGGCGACGTCGGGATAGGCTTTCACCGCTGCCCGGCAGACATCCACGGCGTTGCTGCTGATTTCGTTCGGCAGCAGGCCGGGGACGACGCCCTGCAGGTCGAGAGGCTCGCCGGCCTCCCTGTCACAGGCGTCGACGCTTGGCGACAGTTTCATCGTCGCCGGCTTCGACGGCGTGTTGTCGGCCCTTATTTCGAAGCCGACGCTCAGCGGCTTGACGGCGCCGATCTGGGGTTCGTAGCGCAAGTGGTCGACTTCATCGGCCATCAGGCTTGAATCCGGAGACAAGGTCCGGTCCGGCAGCGACAGCGTTCCCGTTGCCGGATAGCTTGCAAGCTTCACGCTGACGGTGGGATCCTTGGTCGGAAAAACGAGCTTCAGCGGCACAGGGCCGACACCGACCGGGACGCTTACGTCACGGTTCTCGATCGCCTCGGCGGCGCCGGTGATGTGAATGCCGCGCTCCAGCACCTGCTGCTCCTGCTCGGCCTCGAGCGAAGCCATGAGCTGCTGCCCTTCGGCCGCGTTCCCGTTCTTGACCCGAAACACCAGGATACCTTGGGATTGACCGCCCCAATTGTCATGCGTGGCATAGGCCAGCATGTCGACCTCTTCCTGCGCGCCGGATCCTTTCGGCACGTCCATCTTAAGACGCGGCAGATCCTTGCCCGCAATCGGCTGGCCGACAGCGACAGGCTTGCCGTCCAGCGTCAGGCGTCCAAGCGCCGGCGGCCTTTCGATGCTGACGGTGACCGCGCCGCCGTCGACATCGACCGGCTCCGGCAGGTCAAGCGCCACCGGTCCGACGCCCGACGGCACGACCTTTTCCAGCACCGGCGGCAGTGCCGGTCGACTGGCGCGGCGCATCAGCACCACCTCGTCGATCAGCGACGAATTCTCCCAAGGAACCTGCTTGCCATCGGTGGCTTTGACCACGTCGCGGCGAACCGCCGCCATCACCGTGCGGATCTCCTGGTTGGGCGCCAGCGCCCGACGCGAGAAGGCGGACGAGAAGGGACTGAGATCGCTCGCTCCGTCATAGGCGACGGCTCCCGGCTCGGTGGCGAAGGCAATCAGCGTGTTCAGCGAGCTCTTCACCTGCGCAAGTCCGGTGCCGCCCGCGGCAATCAGCTGGTCCCGCAACCAATAGTCCTTGCGCGGGAACGGATTGTTGCGGCAGGCATCGAGGATGATCACCTGGATCTTCGATTTCGCCCGCAGCTGCTCCAGCACGTCGTCGAGCTTGATCGCCTGGACCTCGATGTCGGCCGCGGCCTTGAGCGAGGCATCGACCGGGATGAGGAAATTCTCGCCGCCGATCTGAAAACCGTGGCCCGAATAGTAGACGACGGCGAGATCGGCACCGTCCGCCGCGGCGAGATAGTTTCGGAACTGCTCCTCGAACCGAAGCTTGGTGAGATCCTTGGCGACGAACACGTCGAAGCCGGCCAGGCGGAATGTGTTCGACACATCCTCGGCATCCTTGTCCGGGTTCTTGAGAGCCGGGATGTCGCGGTATTCGGAATTGCCGATCACAAAGGCGACCCTGCGCTCCGCATGAGCTTCGAAGGCCGTGAAGCTCACGAGAACCAGGGCTGCAAGGAACGCGCAGCATCGCAGCATGGCAAATCCTTAACTGCTATGACCTGTCGGCCACAGGAACGCAGCTTGCGGCGCCGAGGTCTGTTAAAGAGTTCACAATCTGCCGGGACCAGAGCAGACCGCATGCATAACGACAGCGGGCATGCGTCTCATCCAACCAAGTTCTAAATTACTCCAGAGACCTATTCACCGCAATGAGAAGACGCGTTTGATCGCCGGATTGTGTCGCGGCCATCCAACTTCAGGTTCAGGGCTGGTGGGCGTTTGCGCTGCCTATGCCATCCGCGCGGCGTGCCACTTCAAATGATCGTCCATGAAGGTCGAGATGAAATTGTAGGAATGATCGTAGCCCTCCTGCATGCGCAGCGTCAGCGCGATGCCTGCCTTTTTGCACGCCTCTTCGAGCAGCCAGGGACGAAGACCATCCTGGAGGAAGCCGTCGGCGCTGCCCTGGTCGACGAGCAGTTCGCCGTAACGATGGCCGTCCTCCATGAGCAGCGTGGCGTCACAGGCGCGCCAGCTCTTTTCGTCTGATCCCAGATATTTTTCCAGCGCCGGCCGCGACCAGCCCGCCGTCGTCGGCTGCACGATCGGCGCGAAGGCCGAGCAGCTCCGGAAGCGCTCAGGGTTCTTTAGCGCGATGGTCAGCGCGCCGTGCCCGCCCATCGAATGGCCGAAGATCGACTGGCGCGAAATGTCGACCGGGAATTTGGCCTCAATAAGCGCCGGCAACTCCTCGGTGACGTAGGAGTACATGCGATAGTTCTTCGCGTAGGGCGCTTGCGTGGCATCGACGTAGAAGCCGGCGCCGCAGCCGAACTGCCAATTGTCCTTCTCATCGGGAACGTCCGGACCGCGCGGGCTGGTGTCGGGGCAGACGACGACGAGTCCAAGCTCGGCCGCCAGGCGCCGGTATTCGCCCTTGTCCATGACATTGGCATGGGTGCAGGTGAGCCCCGAGAGATACCACAAAACCGGCAAAGGCCCGTCCTTCGCCTGGGGTGGCACGAAGACGGCAAAGGTCATGTCGCAAGCGCAGACTTCCGACGCGTGCGAATAGACGCCCTGGATGCCGCCGTGCGATTTGGACGTGGAAAGGACGTTCATCGGTTCTGCCTTCTCGCCGGGAATGTCCGGCCCGACATAGCTGCCGGACCCGGCGCCCGCAACCTTGCACCTCGCCAAAACGGCGCAGATGCGCGATCGAACGGCGGAAGGGCGGACATTTCGAGCCGCTCTCGTTATGCGTCGCCTCCCAGGCGAGCGTTCGCGTGTTCTAGGGTCGGCAAGAGAACATCCGGGCCGGATCGCAAAAAGAAGTCTTTTCTGTCCTTTGCTTCGCCGAAACCGAAGCGGGGCGCTCGCTGGCAAGCGGGCAGGGAAAATTCGACGGGTTGTGAACGGAAGCTATCCGCCGGTGCAATGCGGGTGGGGGTGCTCGCATTGCACCGGCGGCTCGGCAATCAGCGGATTGATGAGCAGATCGCGGTGCGCTGCCGCTCGCCGCATCGTCAAGCGATAAGCTGGTCGATCCTGATCGGCAGATCGCGGATGCGCTTGCCCGTCGCGTGGTAGACCGCGCTGGCAACGGCGGCGGCGGTGCCGACATTGCCGAGTTCGCCCAAGCCTTTGACGCCGGCCGGATTGACGGCGTGGTCTACCTCCGGGACCAGGATCACCTGCAGGTCCCTGATGTCGGCGTTGACCGGCACGAGATAATCCTGCAGGTCGCGGTTGACGTAGCGGGCATAGCGCCTGTCGACCTCGGTCGCTTCATGCAGCGCCTGGCCGATGCCCCAGATCATGCCGCCCATCAGCTGGCTGCGCGCGGTGCGCGTGTTCATGATGCGGCCGGCCGCGAAAGCGCCGACGATGCGCGGCACACGGATTTCCCGAGTATAGCTGTTGATGCGAACTTCGACGAACTCCGCGCCGAAGGCGTATTTCACCGAGTCCTCGTCCTGATCGCCGCCATGGAATTCGGACTGACCGGCATAGAGTTTCTTCACTGCCTCAGGCGTCGCGCCTTTCGGGGCAAACTCGGCATATTCCTCGATCGCGCCAATTTGCATCGCCTTGAAGACCTCCTCGATCTTCGCGGACGCTCCGCCCCTGGCCGCAAGCTTGCCGCCGTCAAGGTCCAGTTCCTCGTTATGTGAGCCGGCAAGCGGGCCGCCTTCGGCCGTGGCTCCGGCGGAGAGCTTCGCCCGGACGGCATCGCAAGCCTTCAGAACCGCCGAGCAGACGCTTGCGGTGGAAATCGAACCACCTGAGACCGGGGCCGGAGGCAGGCTGCTGTCGCCCATTTCGACGGTCACCTTGTCGATCGAAACGCCAAGACGTTCCGAGGCCATCTGGGCGGCCACTGTCCGGACGCCGGTGCCGATCTCATGCGAGCCGCATTGCACCCGCACATCGCCATCCGACGTCAGGCGCACGCGCGCCGCGCATGGTGCCACCGCGGTGGGGTAGATGGCGGTGGCGCAGCCCATGCCGATCAGCCAGTCGCCGTCGCGCATCGCGCCGACCTTGGGGTCCCGCTTCGCCCAGCCGAAGGCATTGGCCGCCTGTTCATAGCATTGGATCAGCGAGCGGCTGGAGAAGGGCTTCTTGCCGATCGGTTCCGCCTTCGGCTCATTGATGCGGCGGAACTCGACCGGGTCCATGCCAAGCGCCACCGCCATCTCGTCCATCGCGTTTTCCAGCGCGTAGACGTAAGGTGTCTCGGGCGGCGAACGCATGTAGCCCGGCGTGTTGCGATCTGCCTGGACCAGCGACACATGCGTCAACACCGAGCCGTAGTCGTACATGCGGCCGGTCGCCGAGGTGCCGCCGACAACATAGGGATCAGGGCGCGATGTCACCTCCCATCCTTCGTGCGCGAAAGCGGTGATGCGGCCGTCCTCGCCGGCGCCGATCCGGATGCGGTGGCGGGTTTCGGCCCGGTAAGTCTGTGTGCCGAAAGCCTGCATGCGGCTCGTCACGCAGCGCACGGGACGCCCGAGACGTTTTGCGGCTACTGCGACGATGGCGGTGCGCGGCGTCATCGGTCCTTTTGAGCCGAAGGCGCCGCCGATGAAGGGACTGACGATGCGCACATTGGCCGGATCGATTTTCAATTCTCTCGCAAGTTCGGCCTTCCAGCCGGTGACGTTCTGGGACGGCTCGTGGACGATGAGCTGATCGCCCTGCCAAAATGCCGTCGTGGAGAACAGCTCGATCGGGTTGTGGTGCTGGGTGGGCGTTGAATACCGAGCGTCGATCCTGACCGCGGCGGCTGCATAGGCGGCGTCGAAATCGCCTGCTTTCACATCCTCCTTGAACAGCGGACTCTTGCCGGCGGCGGGAATGGTTTTGGTGCCGGGACTATCGAAACTCGCGGACGGCTTCTCTTCCTCGTAATCGGCGCGGATCAACTGGGCCGCCTCCTCCGCCGCCTCGAATGTCTCGGCAACGGCCAAGGCGATGATCTGGCCGTCGTGGAAAATCGTCCTGTCATGCAGCGGTCCGATCGAGGTCGCGCCGGCGTTGCCGAATTTCGGCTTCTCGACCTTGTCCATGTCGCCATAAGTGACGATGTCGAGAAGGCCGGGCACGGCACGGGCATCGTCCAGGTGAAGCTTCGTCACCCTGCCCTTGGCGATGCTGCTGGTGGCCAGCGCGCCATAGGCTAGGTTTGCCGTCGGCAGGTCTGCCGGATAGTGGGCTTGCCCGGTGACTTTCAGCCGCGCATCGACGCGCGGCAGCGGTTCGCCCATGTTCTCCTTGGGCTTCGGAGCGGCTGGGTCCATGGTCACACCTTCATGTCTCGCGTTTCGAGCAGCGCGCGCACCAGCGTCCGCCTTCCGAGCTCGATCTTGAACGCATTGTGCTGGCGCGGTTCGGCACCGGCAAAGGCAGCGTCCGCCGCCGCACCTGCCGATGCCTCGTCGAGCTTCTTGCCCTGCAGGGCCGCTTCGGCCTCGCCGGCGCGCCACGGCACCGTCGCCAGCCCGCCGAGCGCAATCCTTGCCTCGCGGACGCTGTCGCCGTCGAGGTCGAGCGCAACGGCCGCCGAGGCCAGCGCAAAGGCATAAGACTCGCGGTCGCGGATCTTCAGGTAGCGCGAGCGCCGGGCCCACGGTAAGGCAGGCACCTCGATGGCGGTGATGATCTCGTCCGCCGCCAGATCCGTCTCGATATGCGGCGTGTCGCGGGGCAGCCGATGCAGCCTGGCAAAGGGAATTTCGCGCGCTCCGCGAGACCCCTTGGCTCGAATAACGGCATCGAGCGCAATCAGAGCCTGGGCAAAGTCGCCGTGATAGGTGGCAATGCAGGCATCGCTGGCGCCCAGCACCGCGTGCTGGCGGTTGAAGCCTTCCATCGCCGCGCAGCCCGAACCCGGCACCCGCTTGTTGCAGGCCCAGGAGGACTCGCGGAAATATTCGCAGCGCGTTCGCTGCAGCATGTTGCCGGCAAGGCTCGCCATGTTGCGGATCTGGCCGCTTGCCGCCAGCCGCAAACTTTCGGCAATGACGGGATAGCGGCGTTTGACTTCGCCATGGTCGGCAGCCTCGCCCATCCGCACCAGGGCGCCGAAGCGCACGCCGTCGTCGGTAACCCTGATCTGCCTCAGCCCTGGCTCTTCGAGCCGGTTGAGGTCCAGCAGCCGGTTGGGCGCCGCCACCCCAAGTTTCATATAGTCTGCAAGATTGGTGCCGCCTGCGATGAACTGCGCGTTCGCCCGTGTCGGCTGGTCGTCCTCGGTGGTAAAGCGGGATGCGATGGCGGCCGCGGCGGAGACATCTGTCGGCCGTTCATAGATGAAGGGGCGCATCGTCAGGTTCCTCTCGCCTGATCGCGCGCCTGGACGACCGCGGCGACGATGTTCGGGTAGGACGCACAGCGGCAGATATTGCCGCTCATATATTCGCGGATGTCGTCCTCGGAGTTGGCGTGGCCTTCGTTGACGCAGCCGATGGCCGACATGATCTGACCCGGCGTGCAGTAGCCGCACTGGAACGCGTCGTGGTCGATGAAGGCCTGCTGCATCGGATGCAGCTTGCCGTGGCTCGAGGCAAGCCCTTCGACGGTCGTCACCTCCTTGCCGTCGTTCATCACGGCGAAGCTCAAGCAGGAGAGCACGCGCTTTCCGTCCACCAGAACGGTGCAGGCGCCGCACTGCCCATGGTCGCAACCTTTTTTCGTGCCGGTAAGGCCGACATGGTCCCGCAGGGCGTCAAGCAGGCTGGTCCTGGCATCCAGCGAAAGCTCGTAAGGCTGCTTGTTGATGCGCAAGGACACCGCGACCTTTTCCCTCAAGCCGGAACGGGTCGCGGCCGGTTTTTCCGCTCTCGTTGGGGAGCTGAGCAAGGGCGCCGCCGCGGCGGCTGAGACAGTAGCTGTCATGAAGCTTCGCCGGCTGAGGCCGGTCGTGCTTGGCGCGGAAATTCGGGACATGGCTCGCTCCCAGGCTGGCAGTCATCGGGGCTGGCTATGGGGCGCTAACCTCTCAACGGGGGCATTGTTCCGAATTTTGCAGGCGAAGGCCCGGAAGCTCACGCGACTGTGACAGCATCGACGGAAGTCGGAGGCAAAGCACGCCGGGACAGCAGAGGAACGTTCCGCGCAAGGGAGGTTGACTGCCACGCGGCGGTGCGCACCGGCGCTGCGCAAGCTCGCACAACCGATCGAAAGTCACACCGGTAGATACCAATTCTCCAGTTGTCGAACCGTAGCTGAGCAATAAGGCTAACAGGCCCTGCCCAGCGACAGGAGGGGTGGCTTCGAGCAGGGCATGGGAGCGGGGCTCTGGTTCAATGCTGCGGTCCTTGCGCCACCAGATGGAAGCTGTATCGGTCGCGCACGAACTCGTTGAAGAACCGGCCCTTGGACCGAGCAGCCTTGAATGCCGCGTGGGTCTCTGGCTCAACCTGCTCATAGTCATAGCGGTCGCCGCTCGGGACAAACCATACCGAAAGGATCTTCGTCGCCGGGTCGTAATAGATGTTCCGGATGGCGGTGGAAGGCATGACGAGCGCCCCGTTGGCCAATGCGTAATTCCCGGAGCTGTCAATGGGTTCCGTCGCACCGGCTGCCGACGGATCAGGGCCTTGCGAGACCTGCCGAATTGCCTATCTGAGGTTTATGCCGTCAACGAAATCGAGCGCCACGGCGCAAGTCCGCCAAGGAGATCTTTTCGGTGTTCCAAACGGCCTGCCGGAAGGATTCCGCTACCGGCCGGAGCTGATCACGCGCAACGAAGAAAGCGCGTTGGTGCGCTGCATCGAAGGCCTGCCGTTCAAGCCCTTCGACTTCCACGGCCATCTAGCCAACAGGCAGGTTGTCGGCTTCGGGCTGCGTTACGACTACGACCGCCGCGAGGTCGTGGAAGCACCGGCCATACCCGACTTCCTGCTGCCGCTTCGCGACAAGGTCGCCGACTTCGCCGGTCGGCCCGCGTCGGAGTTCTCGCAGGTGCTGATCAACGAATACCGGCCTGGCGCGGGCATCGGCTGGCATCGCGACAAGCCCCATTTCGAGCTCGTCGCAGGCGTCTCCCTGCTGGCATCCTGCAGTTTCCGGCTGCGCCGCAGGAACGGCGCGACATGGGACCGGCAGACGATCGAGGTCGAGCCGAGATCCGCCTACCTCATGGCCGGTCCGGCGCGCAACGAATGGGAGCACAGCATTCCGCCGCTCGCAGAACACCGCTACTCGGTCACATTTCGGACCTTGCGACCCAAGCTGTAAGTCCGACGTTCTGCCAGGCCGATATTCCAAGTCGCCCAATCAGGGGTCGAGCCATGGCGTGGTGTCCTCCACAGCCGTGCCGGCCTTTGCCGGATCGGACGGACGGCGCGCGACGAAGCCGCCGAAACCAGCTTGCGCCTGCAGCTTTTCGCCCGCGATCAGCGGCTCACCACGCAGCAGCACGGTGATCGGCTTGCCCGTCACCGCCTTGCCTTCGTAAGGCGAAAAGTCGACGCGCGAGTGCAGCATTTCGTGGCCGATGGTCCACTTGCGTGCCGGGTCCCAGAGCGCGAGATCAGCGTCCAGGCCGGGGGCGATGCGACCCTTGCGGTGGTCGAGACCGTAGATCGCGGCGGCATTGCGCGAGGTCAGATCCAGATATCGCTGCAGCGAAAGGCGCCCCGTCAGCAGCCCTTCGGAAAACAGCAGCGGCAGCCTGGTTTCCAGGCCCGGAATACCGCTCAATGTCGTGGTGAAACCTGGCTCCGGCGCTTTGCCGATCTTGTCGGCGAAATAATAGGGCGAATGATCGGACGACCAGAGGTCGATGCCGCCGTCCGCCAGCAGCCGCCAGAGATGCTCGCGGCTATGCGGCGTGCGCGGCGGCGGCGAAAAGACGAAGCGGGCGGCGTCCCTGCCTGGGCGGGCGAGGTCCGCGGCACCGAGGAAGAGGTATTGCGGGCAGGTTTCGGCCGCGACGTCGACGCCGCGCTGACGCGCCCGCGCGACTTCCTCGGCGGACTGCCGCGACGACACATGGACGATGGTCATGCGGGTGCCGGTCATCTCCGCCAGCGCCAGAGCCCGATGGGTCGCCTCGCGCTCCATGATCTCGCTGTGCGCCACGGCGTGATAGCGCATCTCGGTGCGGCCAAGCTCGATCAGCCGCTGCCGCGTGCGCCGAATGGCGGCATCGTTCTCGGCATGAACCATGACGATCCAGCCGAGCTTCCTCGCCGTATCGAGCACGGTGAAGAACAGGTCGTCGTCGACCGCGAAGCCCTGGTAGGTCATGAAAAGCTTGACCGAAGCAATGCCTTGCCCGGCCAATTGGCTAAGTTGTGCCTCGACGTTGGCGCCGGTCCCCATCGTCACCACCGCATGGAGGCCGTAGTCGATGATGGAACGGCCGGCAGCGCAGCCCATCGCCCGTTCGAGCGCATCCACCGTGGTCATATTTGGACCCGGCATGCCGAAGGGCACGATGCAGGTCGTGCCGCCGAATGCGGCCGAGATGGAGCCCGATTCAAAATCGTCGGCGTTACCGGCCCCGCCCCAAACAGGCTGGTCGAGATGGCAGTGGGCATCGATGCCGCCAGGCATCACCCACAGGCCCGCGGCGTCAATGGTTTGCCCACCTTGCAGGCCTGAATCGATCGCCGCAATGCGGCCGTCATCGATGCCGACGTCGCAATCCCGCCAACCGTCATCCAAAGCGACCCTACCGCCTTTTACGACCAGCTGATGCGAGCGCCGCGCCATTCGTGCCACTCACGCCGCTGTGCTGTTGCGGGTCACCGGGCAGGCAAGCACCGGTCAGGCCCTCAGCCGCTTGCCATCGGGATCGAAGGGCGGCCTCTCGAGCAACACGGCATTGTGCGGCCGGCCGAGGATCGCGACGGTGACGGCATCGCCGGATTTCACCGAGCCCGCCTTCACATAGCCGAGCGCCAGCGACATGCCGACATGATAGCCGTAGGCGCCAGACGTGACCTGGCCGACCGGCGTGCCATCGGGAAGGAAGATCGGCTCGCCGCCCGTGGCGTCGGCATCCTTCGCCTCGATCGAGATCATGATCAGCTCGTCGCGGGCCGGCTTCGATGCCAGCGCGGCGTAGGCGTCGCGGTTGAGGAAGTCGCCCTTATCCATCTTGATCAGGCGGTCGAACTTCACTTCCTGCGGCCAATATTCGGGCGAGTATTCGCGGCCCCAGCTGCCATAGCCCTTCTCCACCCTGAGCGACATCAGCGCGCGCGAGCCGACCGGCCCGCCGCCTTCCTGACGCGCCGCGTCGAGCAGGGCGTTGTAAAGAGCGGTCTGGTCCTTCTCCTCGCAATAGAGCTCCCAGCCGAGATCGCCGGTGAAGGAGACGCGCAGCGCAATGACAGCGAGGCCGGCAACGGTCATGCAGCGCGAGGCCATGAAGGGGAACGACGCCGTCGTCAAATCGTCATTGGTCAGGCGCTGCAGCACCGCGCGCGACTTCGGCCCGGCGACGTTGAAGCCGCACATGTCCTCGGTGAGCGAGCGGAACGTCGTGCCCTCCGGCAAGGGCAGCATCTTGAAGAAACGCTGATGATAGCGCTCGGCCATGCCGGAGCCGAAGACGCGATACTCGTCCTCCGCCAGCTTGGTGACGGTAAAGTCGCCGGCGATGCCGCCGCGCTTGCCGATCAGCGGCGTCAGGCAGGATCGTCCGACCCGCGAGGGAATCTTGTTGGCGAAAAGCGCGTTCAGCCAGGCCTCGGCGCCCGGCCCCTTCACCTCGTATTTGGCGAAGTTGGAGATGTCGATGATGCCGACATGGTCGCGCAGCATGCGCGCCTCGCGGCCGACAGGGTGCCACCAGTTCTGCCTGGTGAAGCCGATCGTCTCCTCGCGCGGCTCGCCGTCGATCGAGAACCACAGCGGATGCTCCCAGCCGAAGTTCAGGCCGAACACCGCGCCGTTTTCCTTCTGCATGGAATAGGCCGGCCGTGTGCGCACCGGCCGTCCAGCGGCGCGCTCCTCGTTTGGGAAATGGATCTTGAAGCGATGGCTGTACTGGTCCTGCACGCGCGCCTTGACGAATGCCTTGCCCGCCCAGTGGCCGAAGCGCGCGAGATCCCAGCCGAACATGTCGAGCGTCGGCTCGCCCTCGATCATCCACTCGGCCGCCAGGCGCCCGAGGCCGCCGGATTGCGAAAAGCCCGGAATGATGCCGGCGCAGCAGAAATAGTTGCGCAGCTCCGGCACCGGGCCGAACAGCGCGGCGCTGTCCGGCGACCAGATCATCGGTCCGTTGATCACCCTCTTGACGCCGGCAGCGCCGACCGCCGGCACGCGGGCGATCGCGCGCATCATGTTCTCCTCGATGCGTTCCAGATCGTCCGGGAACAGCTCGTGGCCGAAATCCTGCGGCGTCCCGTCCTCGGCCCAGAATTTCATCGCCCGCTCATAGGCGCCGATCAGCAGGCCGAGGCCCTCCTGACGCAGGTAATATTCGCCATCGCGGTCGGCGACCGAAGGCAGACGCCGGCCCATCGAGGCGATCTCTGGGATGGTCTCGGTGACGAAATACTGGTGCTCGGTCGGTATGAGGGGCAGCGCCAACCCGGCCATCGCGCCGACCTCACGCGCCCACAGTCCGGCGGCGTTCACCACCCATTGCGTGCGGACGTCGCCCTTGGTGGTGCGCACGATCCAGCTGCCGTCCGGCTGCTGCTCCGTTCCGGTCACCGCGGTGAAGCGGTGGATTTCGGCGCCACGCTGGCGCGCGCCGGCCGCGTAGGCGGCCGTCACGCCCGAAGGATCGACATTGCCGCCTTCGGGCTCGTACATGATGCAGCGTATGCCGTCGAAGTCGACGAGCGGGTGCAGCCGCTCGGCCTCCGCGCGGTCGACCTCGTAGAAGTTCATCTTGTAGCGGCGCGCTTTGGCTTCCTGCAGCCGGAGCTGATGTTCACGCGCCTCGGTCTGGGCGAGATAAAGCGATCCCGGCTGGAAGATGCCGCAGCCCTGACCAGTCTCCTTCTCCAGCTCCTTGTAGAGCGCCATGGTGTAATGCTGCAGGCGGCTGATATTGGTCGAGTCGTGCAAGCCGTGAATGTTGGCCGCAGCATGCCAGGTCGAGCCCGAGGTGAGCTCGTCGCGCTCGAACAGCACGACATCGCTCCAGCCGTGCTTGGTCAGATGATAGAGGATCGAGCATCCGATCAGGCCGCCGCCGATCACAACAGCCTGGGCATGAGTCCGCATTTACGTGTTCCTTGTGGCTGTGTGCCGGAGCCGGACGGCCGGGCGGCGGGCCGGATAACAACAGGGGTTCGTGCTGGCTCTTGTGCCGACAACATGACCCCACTTTTTCGAACGCCGGCAATGTAGAAAGCTCGGGAAACGACTGTAAAGCCTGCTATTGGGGCTGGCTGCTGCTTTTCGGGGCAGTTAAGAGCAAAAAAAACGAGGTCATAGCCACATCAATCTTCGTTTGTAGGCATAGAGGCCGGGTGTAGCTTTTGGCGGGGAATTGAGCAGCCGCGACCAGCGGCGCCACTAATGGGAGCCACCCGCCATGGACCTGCATTCCGAGCGCGGAGACAGACCGGTCAGACCGGCATGCCTCTCGTCGTCCTTGCGTCTTGACGGTCCGGCGGCGCGGTCGCGCCGCGGCCTTCAAAACCGGTTCCGCACCAGTCGAAAAGACAGCGCCGAAGCGCCCTGTCCGGCACGAGCATCGCGACAACTCGGAGGTTAAGACCTTGGACAAGACATCGCATCCCTATATTCCGACACTGCTCGATCAGCTTAACGAGGGCGAAATCAGCCGCAGGGACTTCCTGCGCAAGTCGACGCTGCTCGGGCTTTCGGCCGGCGCGGCCTATGCCATGGCCGGCATCATCGACCCGGTGACGCAAGCGCGTGCCGGCGACCTGCCGAAAGGCGGCAATTTGCGCATCGGCATGCGCTGCATGGAGATCAAGGATCCGCATCTGGCCGACTTCGCCGAAAAATCCAACGTCATCCGCCAGGTCTGCGAATATTTGACCTTTACCGACCGCAACAACATCACCCACCCCTATCTCTTGGAGAAGTGGGACGTCAGCGATGACCTGAAGACCTGGACGCTGCACATCCGCAAGGATGTGAAATGGCGTGACGGCAGGGCGCTTAATGCCGACGACGTGGTCTGGAACCTGAAGCGTGTCAGCGATCCCAAAGTCGGCTCCTCGGTGCTCGGCCTGTTCACCGGCTATCTCGTCGAGGAGTACGATACCGGCGAAAAGGACGACAAGGGCAATCCGAAGAAGTCGAGCCGGCTCTGGTCCGACAAGGCGATCGAGAAGGTCGACGACAGCACGGTGCGGCTGAACCTGTTCTCGCCGCAGATCGCGGTCGCCGAACATCTCTTCCACTATCCGATGTTCATCCTCGATCCGAAGGACAACGGCGCCTTCGGCCCGAGCGCCAACGGCACCGGTCCCTTCGAGATGGTCGAATACACGGTCGGCAAGGGCGCGAAGTACAAGGCGCGGGCCGATTATTGGGGCGGTGCTGCGCATCTCGACACGTTTGAATTCGTCGACCTCGGCGACAATCCCGGCGCCGGCATCGCCGCGATGGCGTCCAAGCAGGTCGATGGCCTGTCGGAAGCCGACGCGGTGCAGATCAATTCGATGAAGGCCTTCCCCCATGTCTCGGTCCACAAGGTCGAGACGACGCAGACCATCGTCATGCGCATGCATCCCGATGTCGAGCAGTTCAAGGACAAGCGCGTGCGCCAGGCCATGCGCCATGCGCTCGACCGCGACAAGATCATCCAGACCGTCCTGCTCGGCGCCGGCACGCCTGCCGAGGACCACCATGTGGCGCCGTCGCACCCCGAATATGCTGCGCTGCCCAAATGGCCGCGCGACGTCGAAAAGGCGAAGAAGCTGATGGCCGACGCCGGCCATGCCGGCGGTTTCGAATTGGATTTGGTGACGCGGCCCGACCCGATCTGGGAGCTTAACA
Source organism: Mesorhizobium sp. M1A.F.Ca.IN.022.07.1.1 (assembly GCF_003997575.1). NCBI lineage: Bacteria > Pseudomonadati > Pseudomonadota > Alphaproteobacteria > Hyphomicrobiales > Phyllobacteriaceae > Mesorhizobium > Mesorhizobium sp. M1A.F.Ca.IN.022.07.1.1. The sequence goes on along the minus strand of NZ_RZST01000041.1, from coordinate 3,195 downwards.
CGACACAGGCGATGGCCGAACAGTTGAAGGACATCGGCATCAAGGCCAACATCAAGTCGCTGCCGAGCGCGCAGTACTGGGAAGTGTGGACCAGCGCGCCCTTCAGCCTGACCGCCTGGGGCCACCGCCCGCTCGCCATCATGACGCTCGGCCTCGCCTATCGCTCCAATGCCGCCTGGAATGAATCGCATTTCTCGAACGCCGAATTCGACAAGCTGCTCACCCAGGCCGAGGGCATTCTCGACCCGAAGGAGCGCAGCAAGGTGATGGAGAAGATCGAGCTGATCATGCAGGACGAGGGCCCGATCGTGCAGCCGTTCTGGCGCATCTTCTCGACCGTCATGGACAAGAAGGTGCAGGGCTTCGAACTGCATCCATCACAGTACATCTTCGCCAAGGATTATGCGGTCGCCTCCGCCTAGACCACGCTGCGCCCGGCCGGCGACAGAACGGCCGGGCGTTCCTTTCCACTCGCACCCAGAACGGAAACGTCCGGCTGATGGCAATATTCGTGGCGAAACGGCTGGCGATGATGCTGCTCACCATGGTCGCGGCGTCGTTTCTGGTATTCGCCGTCTGCGAGTTCACCCCGGGCAGCGTCGCGCGCAAATCGCTCGGGCCTTTCGCGACGCAAGAGCAGGTCGATTTCCTGACCAAGAAGCTGAGGGCCGACGATCCGCTGCTGGTGCGCTACGGGCGCTGGGCGGGCGTGCTGCTCGGCATCATTCCGGATCCGCTCCAGGACCCGAGCACCGGGCTCAATTTCAAGGATCCGCGCGGCGCGCAGTATTTCGGCAATTTCGGCTATTCGACGCTGAACAAGCTGCCCGTCAACGACGTCATCTGGAACCGGCTCGGCAATACGGCGATCCTGGCCGGGCTGGCCTTTCTGCTGATCGTGCCGCTGTCGATCGTCTTCGGCATCCTGTCCGGCCTGAAGGAAGGCGGCGTGCTCGACCGGCTCTTGTCGGTGATCTGCATAACCTTCACCTCGATCCCGGAATTCGCGTCGGGCGTGTTTCTGGTCACCCTATTCGTCATTCTCTGGCCCGTGCTGCCGGGCACCAGCCCGCTCGATACAGAGGGCGGCTGGTCCGTTCCCTCGCAGCTCGTGCTGCCGGTGGCGGTGCTCGTCATCTATGATTTCGGCTATGTCGCGCGCATGATCCGCGTGTCCATGATCGGGGTGATGGAAAAGCCCTTCATCCGCACCGCGGTACTGAAGGGAATGAGCACACGCCAGGTCGTCATCGGCCATGCCCTGCGAAACGCGATGATCGCCCCGTTCACGGTGCTGCTCCTGCAGATCAACTTCCTGATCAGCGGCGTGGTGGTGACCGAGCTCGTTTTCGCCTATCCCGGCTTCGGTCGGCTGCTGCTCGATGCCAGCCTCTTCGGCGACATCGCGACCATCGAGGCGGCCACGCTGATCACAGTCGCCATCGCGGTCACGACGCAATTCGTCGGCGATCTCGGTTACATGCTGCTCGATCCACGCATAAGATTGCGATGAGCGCACTGGTCGAGCAAAGAGCTATGGAGGCGACAGCCGTCAAGGCAACGGGCAGGGCACGCCTGAAATGGGCGCGCATCCTGCGCTCGCCTACCGCACTGGTCGGGCTGTTCCTGGTCGGCTTCTGGGTGCTTGCGGCGATCCTCGCACCGGTGCTGCCGCTCTATTCTCCGACCGAGCAGGATGTGATGGCGCTAGCCGACCCGACGCCATCGGCGGCGCATTGGCTCGGCGTCGACATTCTCGGCCGCGATGAGCTGTCTCGCCTGATCTTCGGCGCCCGCACCGTGCTGGTCGTCGCGCCGCTTTCGGTTGCGGTCGCCATGATCGTCGGCATCACGCTCGGCATGATCGCCGGCTATTACGGCGGCTGGATCGATGCCGTGATCAGCCGCCTTTCCGACATCATCCTCGCCTTCCCGGTGCTGGTCCTCTACGTCATCCTGATCGCCAATATCGGGCCATCGATAATCAACATCGTCATCGCCACGACGATCGCCTCGGCGCCAGGAATCGGGCGAATAACGCGCGGGCTGGTACTCGGCCTGAAGGAGCAGGAATACATCGCCGCCGCAAGGCTGCGCGCCGAAAGTACTTTATACATCATGCTTGTCGAGCTGTTGCCCAACTGCCGCGGCATGCTGATCGTCGATGCCTGTCTGCGCATCGGCTACACCATCATCACCATCGGCATTCTCGGCTTCCTTGGCCTTGGCCTGCCGCCGCCCAACCCGGACTGGGGCGGCATGGTCAAGGAAAGCACGACGGTGCTCAACGTCTGGCCGTTGATGTCGGTGCTGCCCTCAATCGGCATCGTCAGCCTGGTTCTGGGTTTCAACCTCTTGGCCGACGGCCTGCGGGAGGCCTGGAAGCCATGACGATGGTCGCCGAGCCAATTTCGATGAAAGGCGAGCGTGCGTCCGGGACGCCGCTCCTCGCTGTCCGAGATCTGCGCATCGAGTTTCGCGGGAAGGCCGAGACGATCGTTGCGGTGCCGAAGCTGTCTTTCGAGGTGAAGCCCGGCGAAAGCTTCGGGCTGGTCGGCGAATCCGGCTGCGGCAAGAGCACCACGGCGATGGCGATCATGGGCTATCTCGGTGCGACAGGCGTGGTCGCCGGCGGCAGTATCCGCTTTGAAGGCGAGGAACTGGTCAACGCACCGGCGCATAAGCTTCGCGCCATACGCGGGCGGCGCATCGCCATGGTCTATCAGGACCCGATGAGCGCGCTCAATCCGGTCAAAACGATCGGCGCGCAGCTTGCCGAGGTGCCGATGCTTCATCTCGGCGCAAGTCGCGTCGAGGCGCTCGACATGGCAGCCGCCATGCTGAAAGACGTGCGCCTGCCCGATGCCGGCGACATGCTGAAGCGCTATCCGCACCAGCTTTCGGGCGGCCAGCAGCAGCGCGTCGTCATCGCCATGGCGCTGCTCGGGCGGCCGTCGCTGCTCCTGCTCGACGAGCCGACCACCGGTCTCGACGTGACGGTGGAGTCGGCGGTGATCGATCTGATCGGCGAGCTGCGCCGTCGCTATGGAACCAGCCTGCTGTTCATCTCGCACAATCTCGGTCTGATCGCCGAAAGCTGCGACCGGGTCGGCATCATGTATTCCGGCGAGCTGGTCGAGGAGGCGCCGACGTGCGAGCTGTTCGGCCGGCCACGCCATCCCTACACGCAAGGGC
>NZ_RZST01000419.1:0-4383 GCF_003997575.1 Mesorhizobium sp. M1A.F.Ca.IN.022.07.1.1 | reverse complement strand
CCATTCGATCGGCCTTTCGAAATTGCTGCACCGCAACATAGCTTGCCATTCTCGGGGCAAGTAGGCAACCTCGTAGTTTCGGAAAGCGGATTTTTTTGGGAACGGCGCCAGCGCTGACGCTTTTGTCGGATCATTCTGTTGCGGCACTCGTTGCCGGCATCAGGAAGCGCATCGGCGGCACCTGCTGCTTTGCAGCAATGCCGGCGCGGCGGAGCAACGCGTCCAGCTTGTCGGCCGCCACGCCGCGAACGATCGGGATCAGATTGGACTGGCTGGCCAAGGCATAGGCGGCAGCCGATGCCAGGCCGCGCTCCGCCTTCACGTCAAGGAAATTCCGCAGCCGATATTTGTCGCGCACATGGCGCTCGTGGCGCCGCAACGCGGCCTTCGAACCCTCCGGCAGGTTGCCCAGCGCCAGCAGCGCCAGGTCGGCATCCGCAAGCCGCTTCAGATCCTGCGTCCTGTGGCGGCCGCTCAGCGAGTCGGCGCGAACGATCGCGCCATAGCCGCAGGACTTGATGATCTTGAAACGCGCGCCGCAGGCGACCGCGCGCGCATAGAGCTCGTAGTCCTCGCCGAGCCGCAGGTTTTCATCGTAGCTCAGCCCGTGACGGCCGAGGAAGGCCCGGCTGATCACCGGCTTGAGGAAGCCCAGTTCGCCGCGCAGCACGCGGCGACGGGAAATGTTGCCTTCGATGAAACGCTCGAAGTCGAGGAATTGCGGTTCTGGCGCGAAGGACGGAGCTGCGACCTTGGTGGGGTCGGTCGCGGCATCGTCCCTGATCAGCATGATGTTGTCCGCCGCGAAATCCCAGTCGGGGCTGGCAAACAGCCGGCGGAAACGGCCTTCGAGGAAGAAATCGTCGGCGTCGAGGATGCTGATGAAAGGCGAAACGGAAGCCTTGATCGCGGCGTTGCGCGCAAAGGACGGACCATGGTTGACGTCGAGACGCATCACCTTGAGCCGACCGCTGCCATCATCGGCGGCGCGCGCCGCATTCTGTGTGTCGTCGGTGGAGGCGTCGTCGACCACGACGACTTCCGCCACCTCCGGCTCGCGCAGAGCCGAAGCGATGGCGACGGGTATGGTGCGCGCCGCGTTGCGGGCGGCGATGATGACGCAGACCCCTGGGGTCGTCACGGTCATGATTCACCTTTCGATTGCGTGAGTGACAGCCCGCCCATGAATGCAAAACCGATCTTCATGCGTTGCCCCGCACCGGCGCGGCCGCGGCCGGCCGCTCGAAGATCCGCCGGCTGAGATCGGCGGAAGCCGCCCAGCCGGCCTCCGCCAAATAACGCACGGGCTCGCGACCGCAGAGCTCCCACAGCACCGTTCGCCGCTGCGGCCAGCGCAACGAGGACAGCCAGGGCGCGATCACCATGTGGAAGAGGTCGGCATTGTCGATGCGCGCCAGGATCCGGGTGGCGCGGTCCGAAAGCAGCGTGCCGGTACCGCCAAGCAGAACATCGGCCGCGCGCAAAGCAAGTAGCAGCGTGTCGGCGAGGCCCTGCTCAGCGGCATGGTCGAGCAGTTTCTGCTGCTCGGCTTCGTTCAGCCGGCCGGCCGCGGCTCTGACGTCGCAGACATAGCCGGCGCAGGGCTCGCGGTTGAAGAAGGCTTTGGCGACGCTGATGCAGGACAAGAGCAACGTGTCGGACGCCGATATCAGGGGCATGGAGGCGCCCGCAACCTTGACCTCGCGCTTGCGGCGCAGGAAGCCGTCGATGTCGCGCGGGCTCGGCGAGCCCGGCTGCTGCAGCCGATAATGGAGATCGACCGTTGCGGCCCGCACGCCCTCGTCGCGGACCATGTGCTGCTCGCCGAGGAAACGCACCCACCAGACCGACCGGGACTTGCCGGCGACCTCGTAGCCGGCCGAGCGAAGGGCTTCGCGGGCGGCAGCGAAGCCGGACGGGCAAACCAGAATATCGACGTCGCCGGACGGCTTCATGAAATGGTCGCCGTAGAGCAGTTGCTGCTGGAGCGGTCCCTTCAGGAAGACGAAGTCGATCTGCCTGTCCTGCAACACCTGATGGATGGCGATCGAATCGCCGATGGAGGCGGCATTCATCGACATGGTACGCCGGCGATAACCATCGAGCCATGCGAGCAATTCGGGAGGCGTCGCGCCGGTGGCCCCATGCGAGAGAGCCTTGAGCAAAAAGACCGCGACCTTGTTCAACCTCGCAATGTCGGTAACGTCGGCCACGCAGATTGCCGGAGCCGGCATACCGCCATGGTCGACTGCTCGCGCTGTCGGATTGAAGAACAGCCGCAGACAGGCCTGCACATAGGCGACTTCGTCGGCACTGCCGGCCGCACGCAGCCTGTCGTAAGAAGCGTCCTGCACGGCCATGCCCGTTGTCGTCTCTCCGCAAAACCGCCCGCGGCGGCGTTTATACCGCAACTGCGAAGAAAAGCATCGCCAAAAAATCAGGAGCGCCATCCAGCGCCTTCCCAAGCCGCCTCGCGCCTGCAACCTGAGCGTTCATATTCGCTCATCGCCGATCAATTTTGAAGACAAATCCGGCGGCGGCGAAGTGAGCCGGCAATCTGCTATTTTCTGAAGTGTTTTCTTCGCAATTCCCACATAGCCACTTAAGCTCACGAACTTACCTCAATCAAATCATATGCTTACTTAGACGGCAAAAAAGGGATGTTGAACGTTCGAGTGGTGTTCGCCCGAGATGCAAAAGCCGACGGTGTCATCACCGACGCAGGCATGCGCAACCAAGAATTGATTACTGCCTGGTAAATCAGGCTTGACTCATAAATGTTGCCGTGCAGCAATTGCAATGCAGCATAGCAATATGCTGGCGGCATTCTGACGCCGCTTCCAGTCTTAATTGGAGAATAGAATGGAACAGAATGTTGAAAAGCAAGAGTACGAGACCCCAAGCCTGACGGTTCACGGTTCGATCGAAACGACCACGCAGGGTGCCTCCGGGACCACGGCGCTTGACGCGGCATTTCCCGCGCACACACCGGTCGGTGAGCTCACCTTCTCCTGAGCTTGCAGCGCCCGGAGTTGTCGCAGTTGGGGGCTCCGGGCGTTCTTTTTCTTCAAACGGCTGACCGGGGGCCCCTGCACTGGGCTCCCTGGACTCCCTGAGGATCGCAGGCAACCGATCCCGGTCGAGGTCACGCAGGCGTTCAACAATGAGGTTTTAGGATGCACTGGAACCCATCGAACCATGACCGCGTGGTCGCGAGCGGCGATGCCGTGGCTTGTGAATTCGGCAACGGACTGGCGCTGCTCCATCTCAAATCCAACATCTACTACAGCCTGAATGGCGTCGGCGCCTACATTTGGGAGCTGATCCAGGAGCCACGACCGATCCCCGACATAACAAGCGCGGTGCTCACCCGCTATGATGTCGATACAGAACGCTGCAAGGCCGATGTCGAGGGCTTGCTCAAGGGACTGATCGAAGCCGGGCTTGCGAGGTTCCACCATGAGGAACTGGCCTAGGGTCCTCTCGCTTAGCGGCTCAGAGGCGCTGTTTCTGGCGCGCTGCCTGGCAGTGGTCAGCCTCGTGCGGCTGGGGCTTACGCTTTCGTCCTATAATCGCATGCGTGCGCTGGTGACTCGACTGGAAGCGAGGAATGACGCTGGCATCGGCGATCTGCGGCGCGTCGCCTGGGGCGTTGCCGCTGCTGGACGATACGTGCCGGGCGCCAGCTGCCTTACCCAGGCGCTCGCCGGACAGTATCTGCTTGCCCGCCAGGGCAAGGCCTCCACGATCAGCATCGGCATCGCGCGCGACCCCGGCGCCGATCTCAAGGCGCACGCCTGGCTGATCAGCGGCGACCACATCGTGCTTGGCGGCTCCATCAACGGCTTTGCCCATCTTGTCGATCACGGACACTAGGCGATGAGCGGCGTCGCCGGAATTCTGCTCAGACAGGATGGCAGCCCAGCGGCGGCGGCCGACATCCAGCAGATGCTGGCGCGCATGCGCCACCGGGCGCGCGACGGCAGCTCATGGTGGACGGACAGACACGCAGCACTAGGCCATGCCTGGCTCAACACGACCGGCGAGCAGGGCCCTGGGCCGCTGACAATGGCCGGCGGCAAGCTCGCCATTACGGCCGATTGCCGGCTGGACAACCGCGAGGAGCTTCTGGCGCGGCTCGGTGTGCGCGACCGATCGGCCGCCGACGCCATACTGCTGATGCACGCCTATCTCAAATGGGGCGAGGCCTGTCCGACCTACCTGCAAGGCGATTTCGCCTTCGCGGTCTGGGACGCCGAGCGCCGGGCGCTGTTTTGCGCGCGCGACCATTTCGGCGTCAAACCTTTCTACTACCACTGCGCCGACAGGCGCTTTGCCTTCGCCTCGGAGATCGGCCCACTTCTGGCGCTGGATGGTGTCGGC
>NZ_RZST01000418.1:0-4449 GCF_003997575.1 Mesorhizobium sp. M1A.F.Ca.IN.022.07.1.1 | reverse complement strand
GCCGTCAGCGGGCCGAGCGCGAGATTGGCAATCAGCCGCTTGCCGATCAACTCGATGGCGTCGAAAATCCAGTTCGACGACACGATACGCGCGTCGTTTCGATCCTGATCGTGCACCATGGCGACCAACATATAGCTGTCGGCGCCGATATCGGCTGAAAGCTGCATGAAGAAACTGGTGAGATCGCCGCGCGACGCCAGGCGCGAGCCTGAAGCGTCGGAATGAAGAATCGCGGCGGGACTGCTCATTTTGATATTCTGACCGGAATCGATCCTTGCGCCCGGTGCTGGCATTGGCCAGCGCTCGGACCCGAAACGCGTCACGTTTACGAAGACACACCCACGGGCGCGCACAGCGCCCAACCGAGCCGAATCCTTACAGGGAACGCGAAGCCGTCCGCGTCTGGTACCGGCAGGACGCCGGAACTTGAGACTTTGGGTGGTCGCCGCGCCCCCCGTGGACCGGCTGATTCGGGTCTAATCTACCCGCAGATGAATCCGACATCAAACGCGATTTGACAAAATCGAATCCGCTGGACTCTTGTTGCGACTCAGCGGCTGCTCATCGCGTTGCTTGGGGGTGGCTTCAGAGCTGAATCGAGCCGATTTCCCGGTGACGTCCGTTGCAGGCGGAAGCGCGTCCTTTCAATCAGATATGGCTCAGCGGTCCTCGAAGCCGGTCAGCACGCCGACGGCGTTGATGCCGATTTCCTCAACCGCGTAGCCGCCTTCCATGACGAACAGCGTCGGCAGGCCGAGCTTGGCGATGCGCCGGCCGATCTTGGGATAGTCTTCGCTCTTCAGCTTGAACTGGCTGATCGGATCCTTCTCGAAGGTGTCGACGCCGAGCGAGACCACGACCACGTCCGGCGCATAGGCGGCAAGCTTGGCACAGGCGTCTTCCAGCGCTGCGTTCCAGCCGTCCCAGTTGGTGCCGAAGGGCATCGGGTAGTTGACGTTGAAGCCTTCGCCTTCATCCTCGCCGCGCTCGTCGGCATGGCCAAGGAAGAAGGGGTACTCGACCATCGGATCGCCATGCAGGTTGAGCACCTGGACGTCGCCGCGGCGATAGAAAATCTCCTGCGTGCCATTGCCGTGGTGGTAATCGACATCGAGGATCGAGACACGGCTTGCGCCCTGGTCGCGGAACCATTGCGCGACGACGGCGGCGTTGTTGATGAAGCAGTAGCCGCCCATGAAGGCAGCGCCGGCGTGGTGGCCGGGCGGGCGGCAGAGCGCGAAGGCGGTCCGCTCGCCGCCCTTGACCAGGGCGGCCGCCGTCAGCGCGACGTCATAGGATGACTTGATCGCCTTCCATGTGCCTTCGACGAAAGTGGCGCCGGCATCGAAGGAATAGTAGCCGAGCAGGGCGTCGATGCGCTTCGGCGGGACATCGCCGCGCAGGCCGCGCGTCGGCCAGGTGAAGCCCATCGCCGAGCCCTTGAAGCCGGCGGCGACCCATTCCGGCCAAACCGTCGGCAGGAAATCGATGTAGTGCGCTTCATGCACGCGCTTGGCGGCGGCAAGGTCGTGCTCGACCGGCCCGATGATCGGCCCCAGCTTCTCGCTTTCCACCCTTGCCTTGATGAATTCGGCCCGCGATGGCTTCTCGAAACCCGGCACGATCGCCGAGGTGACCAATTCCATCTGGCCGGCGTGACCGGCGTGAAGCGGTGAAAAAACTGTCTTCATTTTGGGAGTTGGCTCGCTGTTCGAGTTCTGGTTTCGGGGCCTCAAACAGCTTTGTGGCAGAGAGTTCCGGCGCCGCCAAGGGGCATTTCAGTTTGTCGTTCGGGCCAGCATGGGACGGCTTGCCAGACGCCAATACTCTGCTAGCCTAGGCACAAATGGGAGAAAATGATGCCGCAAACGGCCGATCTTATCGTCGAGAACGCCAGCATATTGACGATGGATCCGGATACCCCCGCCGCCCAGGCCATTGCCATCAAAGGTGATAAGATAATTGCGATCGCAGATCGCGATAGCGTCCGCGACTGCAAAGGCCCTGCCACTCGTGTCGTCGATGCTCAGGGCGGCTCCGTCCTGCCGGGCTTCATCGAAGCGCACATGCATTTGTTCGGCGGCGCGGCCGAGCTCGACAATCTGCATCTGGCAGGCGTGCAGGGCTTCGACGCGCTTCGCGACGCGATCCGGGGCTTTGCGGCGAAGCGTCCGAAAGCCGGGCTGCTGCTCGGCGCCGGTGTAGACTATGCGATCCTGCCCGAGCCGGTGACCCGCCATCACCTCGACCGTATCATTCCCGACCGGCCCTTCGCCATGTCGGCCTCCGACCATCACACGATGTGGGCAAACACCAAGGCGCTGGAAGAGGCCGGCCTGCTGCATGGCAAGCAGGTGGGACCAGGCAACGAAATCGTCATGGGCGCGGACGGACTTGCCGCCGGCGAGTTGCGCGAAGGCGAGGCGTTCGGTCCCGTGCTCGACCATTTCGGCGCGAACCGGACACGGCTCGGCCTCGAAGGTGCGGAGCCGGATCCCTATCCGTCGGCAGCGGAGCTTGCCGCCGACGGCGATCTCATGCACCGCGGGCTCGAGTGGTGCGCAAAGCACGGCATCACTTCGATCCAGAACATGGACGGCAACCTCTACCAGCTCGAGCTGCTCGCCGGGCTGCAAGAGGAAGGACGGCTCATCTGCCGCACCAAGATCCCGTTCCACTTCAAGAATTTCATGAAGCTGGACATGCTGGAAAAAGCCTCGCGCATGGCGGCGGCGTACAATTCCGAGTGGCTGTCGTCCGGCATGGTCAAGGTCTTCTACGACGGGGTGCTGGATTCCTGGACTGCGGTGATGGTCGACGATTATGCCGACCGTCCGGGCTGGCGCGGCGAGCCGCTTTTTTCCCCCGAGCATTTCGCCGAGGTTGCGGTCGAAGCCGACAGGCGCGGCCTGCAGATCGCCGTTCATTCGATCGGAGACGGAGCGGTGCGCGCCGTGCTCGACGGTTACCAGGCGGCAGCGAAGAAAAACGGCAGGCGCGACAGCCGGCACCGCATCGAGCACATCGAAGTGATCACCCCGTCCGATGTGCCGCGTTTCGCCGAGCTCGGCGTGCTCGCCTCGATGCAGCCGCCGCATCCGCCGGGCGCGATGAATTTCCCGCTGGAGCCGACGATCTCGCGCATTGGCCACGATAAGTGGCCGCTGAGCTATGCCTGGCGCACCTTGAAGAATGCCGGCGCGCGGGTCGTCTTCGCATCCGACTGGCCGGTCTCGCCGGTTGACCCGATCCTGGGCATCCAGGCGGCGGTCTTGCGCAAACCTTGGGCAGAAGGCCTGCCGGACCAGAGCTTCTCGCTGCATGAAGCGATTGCCGGCTACACGGTCGAAGGCGCCTATGCCGAGTTCATGGAACACCGCAAGGGGCGCCTGAAGCCCGGATACCTCGCCGATATCGTGGTTTTGTCGGCCGATATCGAGAAGACGGCGCCGGAGGCGCTGCACACCGTGCGGCCGGTCACCACCATCTGTGGCGGCAAGATCACTTTCCAAGCTTAGGATTGACTAGGCCTGAGGCTGGCATGGGTATTGCGTTAAAAAAACGAGTAGCAGCTCCGCAGTTGCCAAGCCGGTCGGCTTATGGTGACAATCAAACAGGAACGCACCTGCCGCCAAGAGCAGGCTCTCTCAATGGGGTAATCGTGCCGGAACAACCGGGTAAGAACGCGATCGAAGTTCGCGGCGTACGAAAAGTATTTGGAACCGGTGAAAACCAGGTAGCCGCTCTCGACACGGTGTCCGTCTCGATCCGCGAGAACGAGTTTTTCACGCTGCTCGGCCCGTCCGGATGCGGAAAGACGACGCTTTTGAGACTGATTGCCGGCTTCGATTTCCCAAGCGCCGGCGAAATCATGCTGCACGGCCAGGACATCGCGCCGCTGCCGCCGTTCAAGCGACCCGTCAACACCGTCTTCCAGAGCTACGCGCTCTTCCCGCACATGACGGTGGCGCAGAACATCGGCTTCGGTCTGGAGATGCTCGGCAAGCCCAAGGGCGAAATCGAGGCACGGGTCGCTCAGATGCTGAAACTGGTCAAGATGGAGGCGCTCAAGGCGCGCCGCACCAGCCAGATCTCGGGCGGCCAGCAGCAGCGCGTGGCGCTCGCCCGGGCGCTCGCGCCACAGCCGAAGGTGCTCTTGCTCGACGAGCCGCTCTCGGCGCTCGACTACAAGCTGCGCAAGGAGATGCAGATCGAACTGAAGCGGCTGCAGCACGAGACCGGCATCACCTTCATCTTCGTCACCCACGACCAAGAAGAAGCGCTGACCATGTCCGACCGCATCGCGGTGATGTCGGCCGGCAAGATCCTCCAGGTCGGCACGCCGCGCGACATCTACGACAAGCCGGCGGAACGCTTCGTCGCCGATTTCATCGGCGAGAGCAATTTCCTCAAGGGCGAAGTGAAAAGCGTGGCCGATGGGCGCGCCAC
>NZ_RZST01000417.1:0-4463 GCF_003997575.1 Mesorhizobium sp. M1A.F.Ca.IN.022.07.1.1 | reverse complement strand
CGCCCACTGGACGTTCGTCAGTTCGTACCGTTTGGCCATCCGTCGCGCTCCGAATCAGAACCCTCGGAACACAATGAATCAACGCCAAACCGCGTTGAGAATCCTGAATGTAGATTGGACCTAGTTCGACTGACGCCGCCGGCGTGGTAAAGTCGATGACGACGTCGGCAAGCGCCAGCGCCGCGTCGCGCGCGACCAGCCCCTCGCCCGTGCTGCCCGGTCGATGGAAGCGGGCGACAAGCTCCAGCCGCGGATCGACCTGCACCGCCTCCGTCATCTCCCGGCCCATGCGGCCGAGCGCGCCGGCGATGGCTATTTTCAATGGCTGTTGCGGCAAGGGACACCTCGCCCGTCGCTTCGCTCCTTGCTCCGTCCTTGGATGACGAAGCAACGGGCGTTTTCGGCTAATCTCCCGGGCATGTGACCTGCCGAGCTCGCGCCACAGACCATCACAGCGCCCTGAGCCAGACCTTGTTGTCGTGGAGGGCAGCACCGCCATACGGCGCCGGGGCGTCGGCACCGGTCAGCACGTTGATGCCTTCGCCGCGCTCATGCGCACTGTTCGGCCAGATGCCTTCCGCAATCACCACGCCGCGCTTCACGCCGTCGAAGAACCTGGCATGCAGCACCACGTCGCCGCGCCGGTTGCCGATCTCAACGCGGCCGCCGTCCTCGATGCCAAGCGCCGCGGCATCTTCCGGGTGCAGCAAAAGCTCCGGCCTGCCTTCCTTGGCTTTCGACACCGGCGTCTCGGCAAAACTGGAATTGAGGAAGTTGCGCGCCGGCGAAGTTGCCAGCCGGAACGGATGCTCTTCGTCCGCGACCTCGATCAGCTCGACATGGTCGGGGAATTGGGGCAGACGCTCGACCGGTCCGAACAAGCCCATGCTCTTCGGCGGCCGGTTGGGCGCTGACTGCCCGGTCCAATTGGGCCGGAAGTGGAATTTCTTGTCGGCATGGCCGAAGCCGTTGATGAAATGCGCGTCGTCGAAATCGGGTTGCAGGTCGACCCACTTCTGTTCCTTCAGGCTGTCGAAGCTGCCTAGCCCGCGCTTGCCGAGGATGATGTCGATATGTTCTTTCTCGGTCAGGCCAAAGCCCGGCCGGTCGCCGACGCCCAGCCGTTTGCCGAGCTCCTCATTGAGGTAGTGGTTGGTGCGCGGCCCCTCCGGCGGCTCGATCAGCTTGGGGCCGAGCGTGATGTGCTGGTTGCCGCCACCCTTGTAGATGTCGTCATGTTCCAGAAACATCGTCGCCGGCAGCACGACGTCGGCGAGCTTGGCCGTATCGGTCATGAACTGCTCGTGCACGCAGGTGAACAGGTCCTCCCGCAGGAAACCTTTTCTGACCAGCCGCTGCTCGGGCGCGACATTGGCGGGATTGGTGTTCTGGATCAGCATCGCCGTCACCGGCGGACCGCCATAAAGCGCATCCTCGGCACCGGTCAGCACCGGGCCGATGCGCGAATGGTCGAGATAGCGCACCTTCGGGTCGCGCATCGCGGTGCCTTCGAGCACATCCTGATTCAGCTTGAAGATGCCGGAATTGGAGTGAAAGGCGCCGCCTCCCTCATATTGCCAGGCGCCGGTAACCGCCGCGATGCATGAGGCGGCATGCATATTGACCGAGCCGTTGCGCTGGCGCGCAAAACCGTAGCCGAGGCGGAAGTAGGTCTTCTTCGTTGTGCCGACCAGATGCGCGAAGGTCTCGATCTCGGTGACTGTCAGACCCGTGATTGCCGCCGCCCATTCGGGCGTGCGCGTCCTCAGATGTTCTTGCAGCCCGCGCGGATCGTCGGTGTATTTTTCCAGATAGGCGCGGTCGGCCATGCCGTCGCGGAACAAGACATGCATGACCGCGCAAGCCAGCGCGCCGTCGGTGCCGGGTTTGAGCACCAGGCCGAGATCGGCCTGCTTCATGGTGGCGTTGTCGTAGATGTCGATGGCGACGATCTTGGCGCCGCGCTCTTTTCGCGCCCTCGTCGCATGGGTCATGACGTTGACCTGGGTAACAACGGCATTGGTGCCCCAGATCACCACGCAGTCGGACTTCGCCATCTCACGCGGATCGGGGCCGCGCAGAGCGCCCGCTCCCATCATCCAGCCGGTCCAGGCGAGATTGGTGCAGATCGAGCCGAAGAAGCCCGAATATCTCTTCGCGTGCCGCAGCCGCTCGATACCGTCGCGCTGCACCAATCCCATCGTACCGGCGTAAAAATAGGGCCAGACCGTCTCCGAGCCGTATTTCTCTTCGGCCGCGATGAACTTCTCGGCGACGAGGTCGAGCGCCGCTTCCCAACTGGCTTCCTTCCAGGCGCCCTCCCCCTTGCCGCCCGCGCGCACCAGCGGCTTCAGCAGCCGGTCGGGGTGATGGACGCGGTCCGCATATCGCGCGACCTTGGCGCAAACGACTCCTGCCGTGTAGCTGTTCGCTTTCGCGCCGTGGACGCGGCCGATGCGGTTATTGTCGAGCAGCTCCACCTCGAGCGCGCAGGTGGAAGGACAGTCATGCGGACAGGCCGAATGGCCGATCCCGAGCTTGGCGTGCTGGTTCATGCCAGGGTGTGTAGCGGGTTTTGCGGGAGAGGTGTAGGGCCAGATGGGGCTCCTCCTTCTCCCCTTGTGGGAGAAGGTGGCCGAGCGAAGCTCGGTCGGATGAGGGGTGTTGGAAGGATCGCTACGACAAAGAAATGGGCGATCGAAGCCGCCTGTTGTTCGGCGCGTCACTCCATCCAACACCCCTCATCCGTCTCGGCGCTTCGCGCCGATCCACCTTCTCCCACAAGGGGAGAAGGGGAACCGCCCTACTCCGCGATCCCCTCCTCATATTCCGCCGACATCGTCAGCCACTTGTCCTCGTTGAGGGCAAGTGTGTGGGCAAGCTGCGAGCGCTCCTTGGCCAGCCGCGTCGCGGTCGAGGGGTCCTTCTCGTAGATCGCCGGATTGGCGAGCTCGTCCTCGATCAGGTCGATGCGCTTGCGGATGCGGTCCATCAGCGCCTCGGTGGCGCGGATCTCCTTGGCTAGAGGCTCGAGCGCCGAGCGCCGGGCGGCGGCCTCGCGGCGACGGTCGGCCTTGGATGCCCTGTCTGCCTCCTTCTGCTCGCGGCGATTGGAGGAAACGCCGGTGACCAGCGTTTTGTAATCCTCCAGGTCGCCGTGATAAGGATTGACCGCGCCGTCCTTGACCAACCAGAGGCGATCGGCGGTGGCCTCGAGCAGATGCCGGTCGTGCGAGATGAGGATCACCGCGCCTGAAAAATCGTTGAGCGCATGGATCAGCGATTCACGGCTGTCGATGTCGAGGTGGTTGGTGGGCTCGTCGAGGATGAAGAGGTTCGGCCCCTCGAAGGCCGAGAGCCCCATCAGGAGACGCGCCTTCTCGCCACCGGACAGATCTCTCGCCGCGGTATTCATCTTCTCGGTCGAGAGCCCGAACTGCGCAACGCGGGCGCGCACCTTGGCTTCCGGCGCATCGGGCATCAGCCGGCGCACATGCTCATAGGCGCTTTCCTCGGGACGCAGATCGTCGAGCTGGTGCTGCGCGAAGATCGCCACCTTCAGGCCCGGCGCCACCGTCATCGTGCCGGTCTCGGCTTTGAGGCGGCCGGCGAGCATCTTGGCGAACGTCGATTTGCCGTTGCCGTTGGCGCCGAGCAGCGCGATGCGATCGTCGGCATCGATGCGCAGCGTCATCTTCTTCAGCACCGGATTGCCCTCGGTGTAGCCGACATTGACGCCGTTGAGCGCCACGATCGGCGAGGCCACCGTCTTCACCGGCTCGGGGAAGGAGAACGGCCGCACCGTGTCGTTCACCACCGCGGCGATCGGCTTCATCTTCTCCAGCGCCTTCAGCCGCGATTGCGCCTGCCTGGCCTTCGAGGCCTTGGCGCGAAAACGCTCGACGAAGGATTCCATATGCTTGCGCTGCGCTTCCTGCTTGACGCGGCTCTTTTCCTGCAGCTCGCGCTGCTCGGTGAGCTGGCGCTCGAACTGGTCGTAGCCGCCGCGCCAGAAGGTCAGCTTCTTCTGGTCGAGATGGACGATCGAATTGACCGCGCGGTTGAGCAGGTCGCGATCGTGCGAGATGAGCAAAACCGTGTGCGGATACTTTGCGACATAGTTCTCGAGCCAGAGCGTGCCTTCGAGGTCGAGATAGTTGGTCGGCTCGTCGAGCAACAGAAGATCGGGTTCGGAGAACAGCACGGCGGCCAAGGCCACGCGCATGCGCCAGCCGCCGGAGAAGGACGAAGCCGGGCGCTTCTGCGCCGCATCGTCGAAGCCGAGGCCGGCAAGGATGGTGGCGGCGCGGGATTCGGCCGAATGCGCATCGATGTCGGCGAGCCGTGTGTGGATTTCCGCGATGCGGTGCGGATCGGTCGCGGTCTTCTCCTCTTCCAGCAAGGCCTGCCGCTCGACATCGGCTTTCAGCACGATGTCGATCAGCGGCTCCTCGGTGCCCGGC
>NZ_RZST01000416.1:0-4471 GCF_003997575.1 Mesorhizobium sp. M1A.F.Ca.IN.022.07.1.1 | reverse complement strand
TGCCGGCGCCGTTTGGCCCGAGCAGCGCGAAGATCTCGCCGCGCTCGATGTCGAGGTTGATTTCCTTCAGCGCCTTGAAACCGGTGGCATAGGTTTTCGTGACGCCGGAGATGGAGATGATGGATGACATGCTGAAATATGGCCGGCTGGAAAACGTGACCTGATATAGGTCGGATGTCGTTTTATGCAAACCGGCAATCGACCGTGCTCCTGACAGTTCTCGACAGTCGCCGCCATTCGCGACGTCGAACGGCGCCGGCAAGCTGTCACGCGATGCGTGTGTCCATGACCGCCCGACGCTGCGACAACGCGCCTCGCGTGACGCCGCGCCGCTTTGACCGATGCGTGTTCGAAGCCTATCCTTCAAGCCTGAATTGCAGCCGGAGCCCAGCATGGACCCGCTCATCCTGTCGCGCATCCAGTTCGGCGCGAATATCTCGTTCCATATTCTGTTTCCGGCGATCACCATTGCACTTGGCTGGGTGCTTCTCTTCTTCAAGCTCCGCTACAACGCGACCGGCGACTCGGCCTGGATGCGCGCGTATTTCACCTGGGTGAAGGTGTTCGCGCTGTCCTTCGCCATGGGCGTGGTTTCGGGCGTCACCATGAGCTTCCAGTTCGGCACCAACTGGCCGGGCTATATGGAAACGGTCGGCAACATCGCCGGGCCGCTGCTTGCCTATGAGGTGCTGACCGCCTTCTTTCTCGAGGCGGCCTTCCTCGGCATCATGCTGTTCGGCTTCCGCCGCGTCTCCAACCGCATCCACACGCTGGCGACCGTGCTGGTCGCGGGCGGCACCACGGTTTCCGCCTTCTGGATCATCGCGCTGAACTCCTGGATGCAGACGCCGGCCGGCTTCGAGATGATCGACGGCAAGGCGCATGCCCTCGACTGGTGGGCGGTCATCTTCAATCCGTCCATGCCCTACCGGCTGGTCCACATGCTGCTCGCCTCCGGGCTCACGGTCTCCTTCCTGATCGCCGGCTGCTCGGCGCTGCGCTACCTTTATGGCGACCGCTCGGAATCGATGTGGAAGGCGCTGCGCACCGGCGTCTTCGCCGCCGCCATCCTGATTCCGATCCAGATCTTTGCCGGCGACCAGCACGGCTTGAACACGCTCGAGCACCAGCCGCAGAAAATCGCCGCCATGGAAGCGAACTGGAACACCGGCGCCCACGTGCCGCTGGTGCTGTTCGCGCTGCCCGACGAGGCGGCCAAGGAAAACAGGTTTGAGCTCGCCATTCCCGACGGCGCCAGCCTGATCCTGCGCCACAGCACAAGCGGCGTCGTACCCGGCCTCAACGACTATCCGGGCAACCACCCGCCGGTCTTCCCGGTGTTCTGGGGTTTCCGCGTCATGGTCGGCACCGGCATCCTGATGCTCATCGTCTCCTGGTCGGCAGCCTTCTTCCTCAAGCGTCGCCGCAGCCTGCCTAAGCCGCTGGCCCTGATCATGGTGCCGATGGCGCTCTCCGGCTGGCTGGCGACGCTGGCCGGCTGGTACACGACCGAGATCGGCCGCCAGCCCTGGCTGGTCACCGGGATATTGAAGACGGCCGATGCCGTCGGCCCGGTCGCCGGCAGCCATGTCGCGCTGACCCTGGCCGTCTATCTCATCCTCTATGTGCTGCTCTTGATCGCCTATCTCGGCGTGCTGGTGCATCTCGCGCTGAAGGCGGCCAAAGAAGGCGACACCTCGCCGTTGCCCGGCGTCATGAACGCCGCGATGTCGCAGCCGGCCGCCGGAGAGTGAACATGCAGGAGCAAGACAAGCGGTACGGTCGGTTCGATGCGGGCCTTTCTTCTGAGGTCGGCGCTGCCCCTGGCGTTGCAGCCGGCGGGGCGATGAGGGGCAGCGCCAACCTTCGCAATCGATCTGAGACAATTGCTTCAAACAGTATGGCCGTCTGTCGGACCAATCTCGGTTGGAGGAAAGAAAGATGACCTTCGACTGGCCCACCGCGCTTCCGCTGATCTTCGCCGGCCTGATGGGCCTCGCCATCCTGATCTACGTCATTCTCGACGGTTTCGATCTCGGCATCGGCATCCTGTTCGCAGGCGCCGAAGATGCCGAGCAGGACACGATGATCGCCGCGATCGGCCCGTTCTGGGACGCCAACGAGACCTGGCTGGTGCTGGCGGTCGGGCTCTTGCTGGTCGCCTTCCCGATGGCGCACGGCACCATCCTCACCGCGCTCTATATCCCGGTGTTCCTGCTGTTGGTCGGCTTGATCCTGCGCGGCGTTGCCTTCGATTTCCGCGCCAAGGTGCCGGCCGGCAAGAAGCACCGCTGGAACCGCATCTTCTTTCTCGGCTCCACCATGGCCTCGCTGGCGCAGGGCTATATGCTCGGCGTCTATGTGCTCGGCCTCGATGTCGGCATTGGCGGCATGGCCTTCGGCGCGCTGGTCGCGCTCTGCCTGTCGGCGGCCTACGCCGCCATGGGCTCGGCCTGGCTGATCTACAAGACCGAGGGCGATCTGCAACGAAAGGCGGTGCGCTGGCTGCGCGTCACGCTGGTGCTGACGGCGCTCGGCATGGTCGCGGTCTCTTTGGCGACGCCCTTCGCCAGCCCGCGCATCTTCGACAGATGGTTCCTCTGGCCGGAGATCCTCTATCTGTCGCCGCTGCCGATCGTATCGGCGCTCCTGTACCTGTGGCTGTGGCGGCAGACGTTTCATCTGCCCAAGCTCGACGACCGGCATGCGCTGCGGCCGTTCCTGACCCTGGCCGCCATCTTCGCGCTCGGTTTCGCCGGGCTCGCCTGGTCGTTCTATCCCTATGTCGTGCCCGACAAGCTGACGATCTGGCAGGCCGCCTCGGCGCCGGAGAGCCTGGCCTTTATCCTGGTCGGCACCGTCGTCGTGCTGCCGATCATTATTTTCTATTCGTTCTACGCCTATCGCGTGTTCGGCGGCAAGGCGACGGATCTGACCTACGATTGAGGAGAGGCGTTGGTGACGGCGTCTTTCTCCCCGTCACCATACGGGGAGAAATGCCCGGCAGGGCAATGAGGGGCAGCGCAAACCTGTCAAGCAGAGCGGCGGCCCGTTCCTGCAAATGCCGGCGCCGCCCCTCATCCGCCTGCCGGCACCTTCTCCCCGTATAGTGACGGGGAGAAGGCCTAAGATGGTCATCCTCAGCTTTTGCTACTTGCCAGCACCAGCACCGGCTTCTCGCTGTAGAGCGCGGGAAACAGCGCTTTCAAATTCTCGATCTTCGGCAGGTCGTTGTAGACGATATAAGGGTAGGTCGGGTTCAGCGTCAGGAAATCCTGATGGTAATCCTCGGCCGGATAGAAGGTCTTGCCGGTCTCCAGCGTCGTCACGATCGGCTTCGAAAACACCTTGGCCTTGTCGAGCTGGGCGATGTAGCTCTCGGCGATCTTCTTCTGCTCGTCGTTCTCGGCAAAGATGGTCGAGCGGTACTGCGTGCCCTGGTCCGGCCCCTGGTAGTTGAGCTGCGTCGGATTGTGCGCGACCGAGAAATAGACCTGCAGCAATTGGCCATAGGTGACCTTCGACGGATCGTAGGTGATCTCGACCGATTCCGCGTGGCCGGTGCGGCCGGTGCCGACGACCTCGTAGACGGCGTTCTCGGCGCTGCCGCCAGCGTAGCCGGAGACGGCCTTGCTGACGCCCTTGACGTGTTGGAACACGCCCTGCACGCCCCAGAAGCAGCCGCCGGCGAAGATCGCTTTCTCCGTGCCGCTGGCGGCCTTTTCATCCATGGCCGGCGGCGGGATCACCACCGCGTCCTCGGCCGAACGCGCCGGCGTCTGCCAGAAGGCGGCCGCGGCCGCCGTCAGCACCAGCGCTGCAAGCGGGGCCAGCGAGCGCCGCGCCGCCTTTTTATCGATGCCGTTCATGTCGGATCTCCTTGTTCGTTGTTCCACTATATACGAAGCAAGCCGTCCCAGGTTTCTCACTTTGCCGTGCGGCGGCTTCTGGCCGGCGGCGATTGTTGCCAAGAGGCCTGGGCCGCTGACTTATTGCGCCGGCGCCATCGCGTCGGCAGGCTTCATCGCATCCGCGGGCTTCATGGCATCCGTGGCGGGTTTCATCGCCTGGGACGCCATTGCATCGGGCTTCATTTTATCTGCGGGCTTCATCTCGCCGGTCGGCATCATAGCATCGGTCGCCGGCTTCATGGCTTCGGTCGCCATCGCATTGGCTGGCTTCATCGCGTCGGTCGTGTCGTCGGCGCGGGCGCCGGCAACGAACGCGGCAGCGGCAAGCGCGAAAGCCAGCGCCGGCAGCGTGAGGAATCTGGTCATGCTAGTTCTCCTTTGGTTGCGGCGCGCGGATGCGGGCCCGATGGTGCGCTGCCGCCTGCCGCGGCCCCGCCCGAAAAGAAAAGTCAGTTTGCCGCGGCGGCCAGGATCGGCCCGCCGTCCGGCGTCTGCACCAGCACTGCCGTGCTCAAGCCCCCGGGTGCCGTAGGCAGCGGCAGCGTCGTCGCCTCGCCGTT
>NZ_RZST01000415.1:0-4472 GCF_003997575.1 Mesorhizobium sp. M1A.F.Ca.IN.022.07.1.1 | reverse complement strand
GCCGAGCACGTCGTTGCAGATGTCCTCGAGCAGCTCTTCCTGCTCGGAGATCGACATCGCGAAATTCTTGATCGCGATGATGTCGTTGACGATGTCGCGGATTTCCTCGCGCGCGCTTTCCGGATCGAGCTTGGCGAGCTGCGAAAGATCGATCGTGTCGATGAGCGCGGAAAACACCTGGCTCTTGGTGTCATAATAGGTTTCGCCGCGCTCGCGCTGTACCCTTTTCGGCGGCTCGGGCGCCATCGGCGGCGCCTCCACCGGACGGCGAGCGGGGGACGCGGCGGGCGTGCTCGGCGCGGGCGCGGCCGGCCGATCGACAGCGATCGTCCCAGCCGGAGCGGGAGCGGCCGGAGGAGGTGCTGGCGGACGGAATTCGGGAGCTGCCCGGCTGCCGTCGTCTGTGCCTCTTTTACCAAACATGATCGACTACCCGATGCCGCTCAGCGAGCGTCATTTCTTGCTGCGTGAAAGCTTGCCGAGGATGGCGCCAAGGCTTGCCTTTTTCTTCGCCTTGATCTCGCTGCGCCCTGTCAGCACATGCGCTATTTCGTTGATCGTGCCGACGACCGGACTCTTGGCATCCATCTCGCCGAGCATGCGGCCATTGTTGGCGGCGTTGCCGAACAGCAGCGGCTCGAAATTGATCACCGCCATCGGCGTGATGCCGAGCGGTTCGGAAAAATCCGATGCCGCGATCTCCGGGCGTTTCGGAACGCCCGCCTGGTTGATGATCAGCTTCGGCGGCGGGTCGTTCGGACGCAGCCGCTTCAGCATGTCGACCATATTCTTGGTGTTGCGCAGATTGGCGAGTTCTGGCGTGGCCGTGATGACGATCTCGTCGGCCTTGATCAGCGTGCTCTTGGTCCAACCGCTCCAGACGTGAGGGACGTCGAGCACGAGCAAGGGCGCGCTGCGCTGCGCCGTTTCGATGACCTGGGAGAAGGCGTCCGGATCGAAATCATAGACGCGCTCGAGCGTGGACGGTGCCGCCAGCAGCGACAAATGCTCGGCGCATTGCGCGAGCAGCCGGTCGAGATAGACCTCATCGACGCGCTCGGGCGAAAACACCGCCTCGGCGATGCCCTGCGCGGGGTCCCGGTCGAAGTTGATATTGGCGGTGCCGAAGGCGAGATCGAGATCGGCGACGACGACTTCGGACTTGAACAAGGACGACATCGCCCAGGCGACGTTGTGGGCGATCGTCGAGGAGCCGACGCCGCCCTTGGCGCCGATGAAGGCGATGGAGCGGCCGATCGGATCGGACTCGGGATCGACGAAGATCGACGAGACGACGCTGACGATATCGGTCATCGAGACCGGCGCGATGACATATTCGGAAATGCCCGAACGGATAAGCTCTCGGTAGAGGCCGACATCGTTGTAATGGCCGATGACCACGACCTTCGAGGTCGGATCACAGTATTCGGCGAGCTGAGCGAGCTGCTCCAGCAGCTGTTTCGGCTCGCTGCGCGATTCCAGCAGGATCAGGTTTGGCGTCGGCGCCGACTGGTAGAATTCGATCGCGGTGGCGATGCCGCCCATATGGACCTTGAGATGGGCCTTGGCCATGCGGCGGTCCTCGCCGGCGCGCCCGATCGGATTTGCGACGCCTTCGGTCTCGCAGAAAGCCTGGATCGAGATGCGCGGCACCGGGCGCAGCGCCTGCATGGCGGCGATGTCCTGTTGCGAAAGATCGCCGGGATCCGCAGGCGTGTCGTAGGCAAGGTTGCTCATCGTCATGCTCTTTCCGTGATCCGGCGCGGGCTCAGTAAGTCACTTCCGAATTGCCGAGGAACTCATCCGAAATGCCTCTCGCCCGGTAGACGTCGATCACCGCGCCGCGATTTTCGGCATCGATGTCGGACTGCTTGCGTGGCCCGAGCAGATCGTTGGGATTGGCCATCTGGGCGGCGAGGTTGTTCTGATAGGAGCACCCGAAATCGGCGTAGTGCTTGTTCTCGGAAGTCTGGGTCAGATCCTCGGGCCAACGCCCGCATTTGTCGGTCTGTGCCCTCACCGCCACGAAGGCCACGCGGACCGGCGCCGAAGCCTCGGGCACGGCCGACTGATAGGAGGTCATGATGATATTGTTGCGCTTGACGCCTGCGGCCATCGCAAGCCTGGCGAAATCGCGGCTCGCGGCCTGAGCGGCGGCCTGGTTCGCGGAACCAACCGGGGCCGCGATCGTCAGCGCCGGCGCGGCGCTCCTGTCGTAGCCGTCGAGGAAGCCGAGCAGAGTGTCGCGCTGCGAAGCCGTCATGCCGCGATCACCGGCGCCGACCGGGAGGTCGATCTTCTGGTTCTTCTCGGCGATAACGATCGGATGATTGGTGCGGTAGTCGTCCGGAATGGAGCCCACCGTCACACTGTCGCGATGGAAGTTGGCGCATCCGGTGAGCGACGCCGCAAGGGCGATCGCCAGGACCGGAGACGCCCCGCGGAATCGTCCGCGGCCGGATTGTGCCGCTGCGATCGTCATCGCCTTCGTTGTTGAGTTCGACATGTCCGCTTTCCCGCTCACTTATAGATGAAGCCGACGACGCCGTGGTAACGGCCAGGTGGCCTATCGGTCTGCATGGTGCCGTAGACGCGATTGACGCGACCGAGGAACATGCCGGCGCCGTCGCTCGGCGCATTGAAATTATCGTCGGGCTTGGCCAATTCGTTGCGCGCCACTGGCCGCGCCAGATAGGGCGTGATGATGATGACGAGCTCGCTCTCGTTGCGCACGAAGTCGCGGCTGCGGAAGAGCGCGCCGAGGACCGGAATCTTGGTCAGTCCGGGCAATCCATTGACGGCCTGCCTGACGTCGTCGCGGACAAGGCCTGCGATCATCATCGAACCGCCGGAAGGCAGTTCCACCGTCGTATCGGCCAGGCGCTTACGCAGCGACAAAGCGTTCATACCGGGGCTTGTCCCGCCGTCGGACAGCGAAACCGATCCCTCGGTTGTCGGCTCGGAAACGGCAGTCCGCACCTTCAGGCTGATGCGGCCGGGTGACAGGACCACCGGCTGGAACTCCAATCCGATGCCGTATTCGATTTTCTCGATGGAATAGGTCTTCAGACCCGTCTGGTTGTCGGTGGAGACGTTGGCCGAAACGCTGTTCACCATGTTGTATTCGCCGCCGACCTTGAAGGTCGCCTTCTCGCCGGACACCGCAGTGAGCGTCGGTTCTGCCAGTGTCTTCATAACGCCGGCCGATTCCATGGCATTGATGTAGGCCTGGATCGAGGACGTCCCGACATTGAAGCTCGAGTTGGACAGCTGCTTGCCGAGGCCGGTGAAATTGTCGCTGAGAGCGCCCCAGGAAATGCCGTTGCTGCCGCCGTTGCCGATCATATTGACGCCGAGCTGCTTCATCACCGAGCGGCTGACTTCCGCAACCGTCACCTTCAGCGTCACCTGATCGTCGCCGATGATCTGCAGCAGATTGACGATCTTGGAGACGCGGCGCTCCTGGTCGGGATTGTTGATGTCGACGCCGCCATTGGCGGACCCGCCGGCGGCCGTCTGTGAATATTGGCCAGTCGTCGCTTCACCGCCCGAGACGAAGATGGTGGCCAGGTCGACGGCGCGCTTGGCGTCGAGCGGTGTATCGACATTTCCCGTGAGAATCACGTTGTCGTTCAGCAGTTCGACCTTGATCTGCGACGTCGGGAGGAAGCGCTTGAGATAGTCTTCCAGCCCGGCCACGTCGCGTTCGACCGCCAGGTCGAGACTGGCGATCTGCTCGCCGTTGGGACCGAAGACGAAGATGTTGGTTTCGCCGACCGCCTTGCCGAACAGATAGATGCGGCGCGCCGTGCGCGTCACTGCGTCGGCGACCGCGGGATTGGCGACGAGTATGTCGTAAGCGTCGCTCGGCAGGTCGATCACCACCGACTTATTGAGGCCGAGCTTGACGCGCTGCGAGGCAACCGAGGCCGTCACACCCGCCGCCCTGTTCGCGGCCTTTGCCTCGACGAGCCCAGGCGCATTGGTGCCGATCAGGAACAGGCCGATTGCGGCCGCCGCGATGACGGGCAGTTTGCCGATTAGCCTCATTTCCTTGCTCCCACTTCGGAAACCTGGCCCGACTTGATCAATCGCACCGTGCCGCGCCGGCCATTGCCGTTCACCAGGTAGTCGGCCTCGCCCAGGTTCTTCTCATTCGTGTCGGTGATCGAACGCAGCGCCAGGGTCAGGCGGTCCGCCATCTGCTGCGCCACCGTGATGATCTCCGCCTGCTGCGGCGTGAGCTCCAGCGTCGCGGTCTGGCCGACCCTGGTCTTCTTGCCTTCCTCGTCCTCCTGGATGGTCTGGTCGATGGCCAGGACACGGATGTTCTTCAGGATGGTCTCGGTATTGAAGCCGCTGCCGCCATTGCTGGCGTCGGCCCGCCGGGTCATGATGACGTCGACGAAGTCATTGGGCAGGATGAAGCCGCCGGCGGACGTATCGGCCGATATGGCGGTCGCGGCCGCCCG
>NZ_RZST01000414.1:0-4545 GCF_003997575.1 Mesorhizobium sp. M1A.F.Ca.IN.022.07.1.1 | reverse complement strand
CGTAGAGCCCTTGCGAAGGCGGCCGCGCCCGCTTGACAAGCAGCACCGTCTTGCCGCGCGCGACGGCGACGGAGACTGCCGGGATAATCTTGCGAACCTTGTTCATGCGTTGCGAATCGCGCCGGCTGCCGGCTTGGTTGTGGACCGGACAGCTTTAGCGGTTGCGGCGCGGCGGTTCCATCGCCACTTTCATGGCGATCCCGACCGAAGAGCCAATCCATGTGCGGACGCTTTGCCCTGACCGCCTCGCCGGACCAGACCGCCGCCATTCTTGGCCTGGCGGAGCTGGAGGCGTTTCCGGCCCGCTACAATATCGCTCCGACGCAGCCGGTGCTGATGGCGTTCGCCAGTCCGCCAAGAGCGCCAGGCTCCAACCTGCCAGACCGCCAGGCGATGCTGGTGCGCTGGGGCCTGATCCCGACTTGGGTCAAGGATACGAAGGAATTTCCGCTGCTCTTCAACGCGCGCTCGGAAGGCGTGCTGCAGAAGGCCTCGTTCAAGACCGCCATGCGCCATCGTCGCACGCTTGTGCCGGCCTCCGGCTTTTATGAATGGCAGCAGTCGGGTAGCGCCAAGGGCCAGCCCTACTGGATCCAGCCGCGGCGGGGCGGGGTGATCGCCTTCGCCGGTCTGATCGAGACCTATGCCGAGCCGGGCGGTTCCGAGATGGACACCGGCGCGATCCTCACCACGCGGGCCAACGCCGGCACCGCCCATATCCACGACCGCATGCCGGTGGTGATCGAGGAACGCGATTTCGCCCGCTGGTTGGATTGCCGCACGCAGGAGCCGCGCGACGTGCTCGACCTCCTCAAGCCCGCCGAGCCCGATTTCTTCGAGGCGATTCCGGTTTCCGACCTCGTCAACAAGGTCGCCAACACCGGGCCGGAGATTCAGGAGCGGGGCATGGTCGGGCCTCAGCCCGACAAGGTCAGGCGCCAGAAACCCGGCGCGGACGAAAACCAGATGACCCTGTTTTAGCGAAGGCTGCTAGCGGAGGCCTTCATCTCCAGGGCGAGCATTGGCGTCGCCCTCATCGCCGGCACCCCGATCATCGGAGACTGCGCCGGTCCTGCCGTTTCAAGCGGCGCGCGGCGAGATGATCTTCTGCGCCGGCTTCTTCTTCTTCGCGGTGTGAAGAAGGGCTGCGACGATGGCCGCAGGGCCGATCGCGCGGTAGTGGCTGGCGAGCGGCTGTTGCGCCGGTCGACTTTGTTCTTGCTTACTTCGAGGCATTGTTCTCTTCCCTGGTAACGTTTTCGTGTCTGGGTTTGGTGGTCGATTCGGACCAAATCGTGACGTTTGGCGGTCTAGTCCGATAATGTTTCATCACTGTGCCGAGATGCTTAATAAAATGTTTCGGCCCGTTTTTACCTGTGATGGAACGACAGCTTTCCCGAGTTGAGCGACTTGACGGCAACACCTGCGGACGCGATAAAGCCGGGCATGAAAACGTCTTTCGCCATTTGTGGCATTTGCATTATTGGCTAGCCTCGCGCTGGTCCGGACGTTTTCGCCTTATCTTCCCCTAGATTGGACAAACGCCCCGGCCAGCAGGCTGGAGCCCGATTTGCGCCCGCGCGCGGGGAGGCTCCGTCCAACATAAGGGATCGGAAGAGCACGAATGTCTGACGCATCGAAGGGCCTCAGCCTTTACAACACGCTGACGCGGGCGAAGGAGCGTTTCGTTCCGATCGATCCGCAAAACGTGCGCATGTATGTTTGCGGCCCGACAGTCTACGACTTTGCCCATATCGGCAACGCGCGGCCGGCGATCGTCTTCGACGTGCTGTTCCGTTTGCTGCGCCAACTCTATGGCGAAAAGCACGTCACGTATGTGCGCAACATCACGGATGTCGACGACAAGATAAATGCGCGCGCCCTGCGCGATTTCGGCGCCGAGATCGAAGTCGGGACGCTTTCGCTGAACGACGCGATCCGGCGCGTCACCGAAAAGACCGCCGACCAGTACCACAAAGATGTCGCGGCACTCGGCTGTTTGGAGCCGACCCACGAGCCGCGGGCGACCGAGTTCGTCGCGCCCCGCGCCGACGGCAAGGCCGACATGCTGTCGCTGATTGCGCAACTGATCGAGCGCGGCCACGCCTATGTCGCCGGGGGCGAGGTGCTCTTCGACACCGCCTCGATGCCCGATTATGGCGAGCTTTCGAAGCGCAATCTCGACGAGCAGCAGGCCGGCGCCCGCATCGCGGTCGACGTCCACAAGAAGAACCCCGGCGATTTCGTTTTATGGAAACTCTCGACGCCGGAAGAGCCCGGCTGGGAAAGCCCGTGGGGCAGGGGCCGTCCGGGCTGGCACATCGAATGCTCGGCCATGTCGGCCGCCTATCTCGGCGAGATCTTCGACATCCATGGCGGCGGCCTCGACCTGATCTTCCCGCATCACGAGAACGAGATCGCCCAGTCGCGCTGCGCCCACGGCACCAAAGTCATGGCCAATGTCTGGATGCACAACGGCTTCCTTCAGGTCGAGGGCCAGAAAATGTCGAAGAGCCTCGGCAATTTCTATTCGATCCATGAGCTCTTGGAGACCGAGACTTTCGGCGGCAGGAAATGGCCGGGCGAGGTGCTGCGGCTGGCGATGCTGATGACGCATTACCGCGAGCCGATCGACTTTTCCGTGCGCAAGCTGGAGGAGGCGGAAAACACGCTGCGCAAATGGAAACGTGCGGCCGACCTTGCACCCGCGGCGGCGAGGGACCTGCCGGCATACGTGCTGGAGGCGTTGTCCGACGACCTCGCCACCTACACTGCCTTTCAGCGATTGACGCAGCTTGCCGGCGAGGCGGTGGAGTTCACTGGCGCCGGCGAGAACGCCGCCGCGGCTTCACTGAAAGCGGCGCTTGCCTTTCTGGGTTTCGATGTCGGCGCAGCGAAGGTGGACGAAACCGTGATCGCTGCGGCGATCGCCAGGCGTCTGAGGTTCATCGCCGATAAGAATTGGCCCGAAGGCGACCGCATCCGCGACGAGCTTCTGGCGCAGGGCGTTCAGCTCAAGGACGGCAAGGATCCGGTCACCGGCCAGCGCGTGACGACCTGGGAGATCAAGCGGTGAGGGTGGCGCAGGGGATCGTTTCAGGACTGGCGGAGGCGCCGGTGACGTCCAATCTCCCCCCTTGCGGGGGAGATGCCCGGCAGGACAGAGGGGGGTGCGAAGGAACTCCAGGGTTTGAGTTTTCCCACTCACACACCCGCTATTTCCTAGGAGGGCAGCACTCTCTCGTTGCTACGTCGGCGGGACAGCACCCCCCTCTGTCCTGCCGGACATCTCCCCCGCAAGGGGGGAGATTAGCTCGGGCGTGCGATTTCGTTAGTCGCAAACGTGAGGGCGTGTAGCTATGGTCACGACCTCGTTCCATCCCGTCAGCGCAATAACGCCAAGTCCATGCGGCGTGCCATGACGGATGCCGAGCTGAAACTTTGGAACGAGTTGCGTGCCCACCGCTTGATGGGCATGAGCTTCCGGCGGCAGGTGCCGATCGGGCCTTATATCGTTGATTTCGCGTGCTCGGCCCATCGCCTCATAGTCGAGGTCGATGGCAGCCAGCATGGCGATGCGGAACACTTAAACCGTGACGAGGCAAGAAGTGGCTATCTAGCTGCAAGCGGCTGGACCATCCTGCGCTTCTGGAACGACGACGTGATCCGCGATATCGACAATGTCTGCCAGCACATCGTCATTGCGGCCGGCCTGGCCGGCGCCGAAGTGCCGGAGACCGCAACGCAGGAGCTCGTTCCATGATCGATCATCTCGGCATCAGCGTTTCCGATTTCGAAAAGTCCAAGGCCTTCTACGACAAGGCGATGGCGCCGCTTGGCGCTTCGCTGCTCTACATGGTGCCGGAGGAATATACCGCCGGCGCCAAGGTCGGCGGCTATGGCCGCGACCGGCCGGTGTTCTGGCTGAGCGCGGGCAAGGAGAAGCCGAAGGACCATCAGCATGTCGCCTTCACCGCGCGCAGCCGCGCCGAGGTCGACGCCTTCCATGCCGCGGCCCTTGCGGCCGGCGGCAAGGACAATGGCGGGCCGGGGCTGCGTCCGCATTACCACCCCAATTATTACGGCGCCTTCGTCTTCGATCCCGACGGCAACAATGTCGAGGCGGTCTGCCATGATCCGGAGTGAGCTCGATGGGAGGGATCGATGAGCCTTGATAACCGGCCGGTCTATACGGGCGGGTGCCAGTGCGGCGCCGTACGTTTCCGCGTTGAGGGCGCGCTGGGCGATGCCTCGGTCTGCCATTGCCGCATGTGCCAGAAGGCGAGCGGCAATTTCTATCTGCCGCTGGTCTCGGTGCGCGGCGCCAGGCTCGACTGGACGCGCGGCGGGCCGAAGCGCTTCCGCTCGTCCAGCGCGGCATGGCGCGGCTTCTGCGCCGAATGCGGCACGCCGGTGACCTTCGAGGCGCCGGACGGCGTGGCGCTGGCGATCGCCGCCTTCGACGACCCGGCCGGCATCGCGCCAACCATCCAGTGGGGCGTCGAAGCGAAGCTTCCCTATGTCGACGGCGTTTCGAAACTGCCC
>NZ_RZST01000413.1:0-4603 GCF_003997575.1 Mesorhizobium sp. M1A.F.Ca.IN.022.07.1.1 | reverse complement strand
GTCCTCTCCAGCATCGAGCGCACCTCATCGCGGAAGAACCAGCGGCAGTCTTCGAGCTCGTTCAGGTCGGCCTGGATGTCCTCGTTGAGCGGCTCGCCGAAGCAGCCGATCATCAGCGAATAGGGGAACGGCCAGGGCTGGCTGGCGTGGTAGACGACGCGGCCGAGCCGGATTCCGGCCTCCTCCAGCGTCTCGCGGCGCACCGCCGCCTCTATCGTCTCGCCGGGCTCGATGAAGCCGGCAAGGGCCGAATACATGCCGGGCCCGAAATGCCGGCCGCGCCCGAGCAGGCATTTCTCGCGCGTCGCCGTCAGCATGATCGCCACCGGATCGGTGCGCGGGAAATGGTCGGTGCCGCAGGCCGGGCAATGCCGCCTGTAGCCGCCGGCGCGCATCTCCGAGCGATTGCCGCATTTGCTGCAGAAAGCGTGGCTGGCATGCCAGGCGAGCAGCGCAGCGCCCTGCGCCAGCGCGCCGGCCGCCGCTTCGTCTATCAGCCCCTGCATATAGACGGAGCGGTAGTCGATCGCCTTCACCGTTTCCGGGAGATTTTCCGGTTCGATGCCGGCGGGCACGGCCAGCACCGGGCCGCTCTCCGAAAGGCCGAGCAGCACGCCGCCGTCGGGCGAAACCTCGAAGGCCTGGCTTTCCGCCGCTTCGAACCATGGGTCGAATTTGCCGTCGTCGAGCTTCAGATAAAGCCTGCCGCCATGCATCAGCATCAGCCGCGCCGATCGCTCGCCAAGCGCCTTCTCGACCGCGTCGTCGGCGCGGTTTTCCGATTGCCGGTCGATCCGGTTGCCGGCGAAACCGACGAATTGGCTCGGCTCGCGCATAGGCGCGTCAAACAGACGAAAGTTCATAGGAGACTCGAGGAGGGGCAGGAATGGACACTGATGGCTTTATAGCGCTGCCTTGATCTTTTCGGCAAACCGGCGGATGTCGGAGCGCTCATACGGCTCGCGCATGCCATGCCCCCAGACCGGCCCTGGCCAGCCGGGGTCGCTCTCGCTGCGGGCGATGACATGGACGTGCAGCTGGCGCACGATGTTGCCGAGCGCCCCGGTGTTGATCTTGGTGCAGCCGGTCACCCGCTTCAGCGCGTGCGCCACCATATTGGTCTCGAAGGTCAGCATCGTCTGGTCGAGCGGCGTCAGGTCGTGGATTTCCTCCACGCCCGGCCGCTGCGGCACCAGGACCAGCCACGGCCAGCGGCGATCGTTCATCAGCCGGAGCTCGCACAGGCCGAGCCACATGAGCTGCTCACTGTCCGCCTCCAACCGGGCGTCCAGTGTGAAACCGGCCTTTAGGCCAGGCAGCATGGGCGTTTCCCTCACTTTTCGAGAATGCTTCAAACCCTGAACGCTAGAGCGACGGCAAGGTGGCTGCAAGCGAATCATTGACCGCTCCTGCGGATTTGAAGGTCGTCTGCACCGCATGGCCTGGCCGCTGATCCACTACGACCCTTGCATTTCGCCGCTGAATTGCCGATATGGAGCTTGGGAGGTTGGTGGTGGACGATCCACTCGCCAACCGGGTCAGGTCCGGAAGGAAGCAGCCCTAACGAGCCCGGAACGGGTCATTGTTCCAGCCTCCCGCCTCTTCGCCTTTCTCCCGCGACATTGACGGCGCCGAGCCGTGCGGGCGAGACTATGCGCAGGAATCGGCCGCCTTCCGTCGCGGTCCTTGGAGCTTTTGACGGCGAATGAGCGAAGCCGGAAATTCGGGGCCAGAAAGCCTGGAGACAGGTAAGGCCGGCGCCTATCGCGTGCTGGCGCGCAAATACCGCCCCTCCAATTTCTCCGAACTGATCGGCCAGGAGCCGATGGTCCGCACGCTCACCAATGCCTTCGCCACTGGCCGCATCGCCCAGGCCTGGATGCTGACCGGCGTGCGCGGTGTCGGCAAGACGACGACGGCGCGCATTCTCGCACGCGCCCTGAACTATAAAACCGCCACTGTCGACCAACCCTCCGTCGACCTTTCGACCCCCGGCGAGCATTGCCAGGCGATCATGGAAGGCCGCCATGTCGACGTCATCGAGATGGACGCGGCCTCCCACACCGGCATCGACGACATCAGGGACATCATCGACCGCGTCCGCTACGCGCCGGTCTCGGCCCGCTACAAGGTCTACATCATCGACGAAGTGCACATGCTCTCCACCCAGGCCTTCAACGGCCTGTTGAAGACGCTGGAAGAGCCGCCACCGCATGTCAAATTCATCTTCGCCACCACCGAGATCCGCAAGGTGCCGATCACGGTTCTATCGCGCTGTCAGCGCTTCGACCTGAGGCGCATCGATGCCGGCGCGCTCGTCGCGCATCTTTCCTCGATTGCCGCGAAGGAAGGTATTTCCGTCGATGATGAGGCTTTGGCGATGATTGCGCGGGCCGCCGAGGGCTCGGCACGCGATTCGCTCTCCATCCTCGATCAGGCGATCGCCCATGGCAGCGGCACCGTCAGCGCCGCCGCCGTTCGCGCCATGCTGGGCTTGGCCGACCGCGCCCGTATCATCGACCTGTTCGAGCACGTCATGAAGGGCGATGTTGCGGCGGCCTTGTCCGAATTCCGCGCGCAATACGATACCGGCGCCGATCCGGCCGCGGTGCTCACCGACTTGGCGGAATTCAACCACCTCGTTACGCGTCTGCGGTTCGTGCCGGCCGCGGCCAATGATGCCTCGCTCTCCGAGGACGAGCGGCGGCGCGGCGCCGAATTTGCGAGCACGCTGTCGGTGCGCGTGCTCTCGCGAACCTGGCAGATGCTCCTGAAAGGTATTCCCGAGGTGCAGTCCTCCAACCGTCCGGTCAGCGCCGGCGAGATGGTGCTGATCCGGCTGGCGCACGCCGCCGACCTGCCGCCGCTGGACGAAGCGCTGAAATCGCTCGAGGGGGCGGCCCCTGTGCCGAATGGCGCTCCGCGCGCCAATGGAGCGCCGGCAAGCAGTGGCGGCGGCACAAATGCCGTGGCGCCGGCGCGGATGCCGGCCTCTAACGGCGGAGGGCAGACCATGCGGCTGGTCGAGATGCAGCCCGCGCCCGCCGCCTTCGTCCCGGCGCCCGAACCGGTCATCGAAACACCGGCCGTTCCGGTGAAGTCGCTGGCCGACATCGCGGCCCTGGCCGATGCCAACCGCGACATCGCCTTCAAGGTGTTGGTCAAGCGCTGCGTGCGGCTGGTGCGCATCGAGCCTGGCCGCATCGATGTCAGCCTGACCGACGATGCGCCCAAGATGCTGCTCAACGACCTGACCTCCAAGCTGCGTGCCTGGACCGGCCGCAACTGGCTGGTCTCGCTGTCGAAGGAAGAGGGTAGCAAGACGCTGGCCGAGATGGAGACGACAAAGCGCGAGAACGCCTTCTCCGATGCCAGGAGCGATCCGACCGTCGCCGCCATCCTCGCCCGCTTTCCCGGCGCCAAGATCATCGACGTGCGCATTCCCGATGTGCCGGAAGCGGAAGGCGCTGACGCCGACCTGCCGGTTGAGCCGGCTGCCGACGACGAAGAGATTTAGAGCTGACGAACGCGTCAGGGAAAGAGTGCGGACCGGTTTCGGTCAAGATCATACTCGCGTTAACGTAGATTCCAACAAGAGGAAGTTTCACGATGAAGGATCTTCTCGGCCTGATGGGCAAGGCAAAGGAAATGCAGGCCAAGTTCCAGGCCATGCAGGATGAGATCGCCACCCTGGAAGCCACTGGGCAGGCGGGTGGCGGCCTGGTCAGCGTGACCCTGACCGGCAAGTTCGAAATGAAGGCGCTGAAGATCGATCCGTCCTTGCTGAAGGACGACGAGGTGGAGATCCTCGAAGACTTGCTGTTGGCCGCTCACAATGATGCCAAAAATAAGGTCGAGCTGGTCATGCAGGAAAAGACCAAGGCATTGACTGCGGGCTTGCCTATACCGCCCGGAATGAAATTGCCGTTCTAGGGCATCTGCCACCAGTTAATTGATTGTGAACGAAAATTGAGCCCGGGCCGCAATATTAACCATTTTGCCGGCATGCTCACGGGCTCATTTCGCGACATTCATAAAGTTTTACCCAAGTCCAGAGGTTGCTAACCATCTAGCCATCTTTTTGCCTGAAAGAGTCTCATTCTTGCCACATCTCGGGGCGGGCTGGCATCTGGAAATGAGGCTTTATTGTTGATCGCGACGCGATGGAAGACGCCGCTGCTGCTTATCGGCATCGCCGCTTCCCCCTTGCTCCTGGCCGGCTGCAGCCAGACCGCTTCACATGGCATGTCGGTGGCGAGCCTGACCGACGCCGTCATCCCGAGCTTCCTCAGCTCGCGTTCCTATAAATACTCGATGAAGGACAAGGAGTGCCTGCAAAGGGCGATGTTCTTCGAGTCCAACCGGTCGAGCCGTGACGGCATGATCGCCGTCGGCACGGTCGTGATGAATCGGCTACGCTCGGGACAGCATGGCAGCACGATCTGCGAGGTCGTCGGCGAAAAGGGCCAGTTCGCCCCGGGCGTGCTGACGCGCCCGATGAATTCGCGGGCATTGCCAGATGTCGAAGAAGCCGCCGAGGCAGTGCTGAAAGGCGAGCGCAAGGCCAAGCTCAAGAACACGATGTTCTTCCACACCGCCGGCC
>NZ_RZST01000412.1:0-4608 GCF_003997575.1 Mesorhizobium sp. M1A.F.Ca.IN.022.07.1.1 | reverse complement strand
TTCGGTCCCTGCCCCCAGGGCCCCTGATTGCCGCCGCCGCCCCATGGGCCGCCGCCACCGCTCTTGTCGTTCCAGGGCATGAATGTCCTTTCGCTTCGGTTCCCTCAGGCCTTGCGGCGCGATCCTAGCGCATGACCCCGAAAACCGATATCGGTTTTCCGAAAGGAATCATGCGCCAAATCAAAGTTTTACGGCGACCTTCTTGCGCGTCCGGTTGGAAGCGTGGCGCTGTACCCTCGTTCTTCTATAGGGACGCCGTGACGCGCTTTCAACGCGATCCGCTACGCGCGCCTTCGATTTGAGCGGTCAGCGACCCTTTGTCCTCGCCAGTGGCCGTCGCCGCGGCGCTCATAAACGGTATAGCGCGTCGCGTGGCTGTCCTTTTCGCCCGCCGGGAAATCCTCGGATCGGACGATCCGCCAGATCGCCGGGTCGATCGGCGGAAAATGGGCGTCGCCATCGACCGCGGCCAGCACATGCGTGACGTGGAGACGATCGGCCAGCGGCAGGGCCTGGGCATAGATCTCGCCGCCGCCGACGACGCAGATCTCCTCGGCACCTGCCATGCAGCGGCCGCGCACGTTGGCCAGCGTGATCGCCTCGTCGAGCGAATGGGCGACTTCGGTGCCCTCGGATCGCCAGTCTCTGGCTCGCGTCACCACGATGTTGAGCCTGCCGGGCAGCGGCCGGCCGATACCCTCATAGGTCTTGCGGCCCATGATGATCGGCTTGCCCATCGTATCGGCCTTGAAGCGTTTCAGGTCGCTGGAAAGCCGCCACGGCAGCCCGCCCTCGCGTCCGATCACGCCGTTCTCGGCAATGGCGACGTAGATCGCGATGTCCATCAGCCGCCGTTCCCGCTATTGTCCGACGGCTCGAGCAGCAAGATGCCGATATCGTGCTCCGGATAGAAATCCTTGGCCGTCATCTCGAACGTCGTCGGACCCACCTTGCGGACATTGTCGCCGCAGAAGGAGACCAGATTCTTTGGGCTGCCCTTGTCGATGGTAAGCTTGAAGTTGCCGATACTGCCGGACGCCCAGTTGCCGCCGGTGGTCAGGACATAGGCGATGCGGCTCTCGAAATATTTGGGATAGCCGTCGGAATTTTCCTTCGCTGCCTTGCGCACAGCGTTCTCGAACGCGCCGTCCATGCAGTAGCGGGTCTTGTAAGTGTCGTACTGCCCCTGGAACTTGCCGTCGTAGTAGAAGCTGACCGACGACGTGCCGCCGACGCTCGGCTTGTAGCGGTGCGAGACATGGACTTGCTTGTTGGCCGGAAAGGTGGAGCGCCACCAATAGGTCGAGCGCAACTGCCAGAACGGCGCGTAAGCGGTTTGCATGCCCGAACCGTTATCGGCGGTGTCTTCGATGATGATGCCGCGATCTTCCCAATCCTCGGCGACGTCCTTGGGCAGCTTTGCCAGCGCCGCCTTGGCGGCGTCGCCGAACGGATAGAGCGGCACGTCGTGCGCCTTGAGTTCCGCGGTGATGTCGATGCCCAGCGCGAACGCCTTTTGTTCGAGCTGCGGCTTGGCGTCGACGCCGTCGATCGTCACCTCGAAGCCGAGGAAATTGTCGCTCTGCGCTTC
The DNA here is from genome assembly GCF_003997575.1 of Mesorhizobium sp. M1A.F.Ca.IN.022.07.1.1. Taxonomy (NCBI): domain Bacteria; kingdom Pseudomonadati; phylum Pseudomonadota; class Alphaproteobacteria; order Hyphomicrobiales; family Phyllobacteriaceae; genus Mesorhizobium; species Mesorhizobium sp. M1A.F.Ca.IN.022.07.1.1. The sequence goes on along the minus strand of NZ_RZST01000412.1, from coordinate 3,017 downwards.
CGGGATCGCCGGCATCTCGTTCGGGTCGCCTTCAATATCCGGCATCGGGAAGGCGACGATCGCGCTGACGTCCTTGTCGGTATTGTTGCGGAAAACGTAGTCGACGGTCACCTTTTCCGGCGAGATGAAGAGATCTTCGCTTTCCATGGCAACCGCATCGCTGCGCGACAGGATCAGCCCGCCGGTGCCAAGCGCGGCAACGGAATCGTTGGCGAAGGCCGGTGCAACCGAGAATGCCAGCGCTGCGGTCAGGATAGTGCGTAACATGGCTCCCCTCTCGACGGCATGACCGGGATCACGCGGATGCGCTTCCATCTAGAGCAATTCCAGGAGAAGTAGCTAGAGGCGTTCAGCGTTTCTGCCGACCGGCCGAGTTTTGCGTTCCCGCGTGCCTGCCCGACCCCGTCTGGACACCGGCCGCCCGATCGGGCAGGAGGACGCCTATGCGCAAGCTTCTCGTCATCGGCATCGGCGCCGGCAATCCCGACCACATGACCGTACAGGCCATCAACGGCCTGAACCGGGCCGACGTGCTGTTCGTTCCCGACAAAGGCGCCAGAAAGAACGACCTCGCGGAACTCCGCCGGCAGATCTGCGACCGCTTCGTCACAAACCCGAAGTCGCGCCGCGTCGAATTCGACGTCCCGGTTCGGGCCGAGCCGACATCGTCCTATCGCGTGACCGTCGACGACTGGCACGAGGCGATCGCCGAAATCTATGAAGGGCTGATCCGCGACGAGCTTGCCGAGGACGGCTGCGGCGCGTTCCTGATTTGGGGCGACCCCTCGCTCTACGACAGCGCGCTGCGCATACTGGAGCGCGTGCGCCTGAGGGGCAATGTCGGTTTCGAGCTCGAGGTCATTCCGGGCATCACCGCGATCCAGGCGCTTGCCGCCGTCCACGCGACCGCGCTCAACCGCATCGGCGATTCGATCCTGGTCACCACCGGCCGCCGGCTGACTGAGGAAGGCCTGCCCGCGAATGCCGGAAGCACCGTTGTCATGCTGGACGGCAAGTGCGCCTTCAACACACTGGTCGATCAAGATGTTTTCATTCAGTGGGGCGCTTATCTCGGCACGGCGGACGAGATCATCCTTTCCGGCCGCCTCGGCGATGTCGGCGCCGAAATCGAGAAGGTCCGAGAGGAAGCTCGGCGCAAAAAGGGCTGGATTATGGACACCTATTTGCTCCGCAAGCCCGGGGAGCCGAAGGAATAGGCCCCTTACAGGCCCAATCAACCGGCGTCGATCTCGGCCTGCAACGCCTGCATATGTACGGCCGCCGCTGAAGCCGCCGCGCGCTCGATCGCTCTGAAACGGCTGACGACGGCGAGACCCACGGCGGTCAATTGCGCGCCGCCGCCTTTTCGGCCGCCGGTCTGCGCCGCCACCAGCGGCTTGCCGAACACCCGGTTCATGTCCTCGACCAGGTCCCAGGCATGCTTGTAGGACATCTCCATGCCGCGCGCCGCGGCCGAAATCGAGCCGAAAGCGGCGATCTGCTCCAACAATTCGATCTTGCCCGGACCAATTCGTCCGTCAGGGTCGAGATTTATCCGCAGGCTCAGCGATGGCATCCTTTGTCCTCTGCGATCATGTCGAGATTACCCTCTCCGCCGCCACATCGCTATTCCAAACCAACATAGCGATATTGCCCTTTCGTCAACCATCGGCCTCCACCGGCAGCCCAGCACCTGTCGTCGCGCTGTCAAAGCTCACCGTCTTGATCACCGCGAAGACCTCGCGGCCGAGCGCGAGCCGAAGGCTCTGCTTCGACTGTTTGGTGACGCGCGCCAGCACCGTTGCTCCGTTGCAGTCGATGGCGATCTCCACCGTAGGCCCGACGCCCGGCCTGACTGCGGCGATTTTGCCCGGCAGTATGTTGAGCGCGCTAAGACCCGACGGCTGTTCGGTCGCGATCATGACATCGCGGGCGCGGATGCGGAGCCGCACCAGAGCTCCCGCCGGGCGTGAAACGCGCGGCACGCGGATCTCGCCGGCCGGCGAGCCGAGCACAGTCATGCCGAAAGCCTCGTCGTGACGCAAAACCCTGGTGTCGAGCACCGCGCCGCCCTCGCCGCGCTCCTCCGCCGGCAAGAGGTCGAGCCGCTGCATGATCGCCTCGGTCGGGCCGAAAGCCGCGATCTTGCCTTGGGACAGCACCGCCACGTCGGTCGCCAGCCGCGCCACCTCGGCGACGGAATGGCTGACATAGGCGATCGGGATCTTCGTCTCATCGCGCAGCCGCTCGATATAGGGCAGGATTTCGGCCTTTCGCGCCTCGTCGAGCGAGGCGAGAGGCTCGTCCATCAAAAGCAGTTTCGGGCTGGCAAGGAGCGCGCGGCCGATCGCCACGCGCTGCTTTTCACCACCCGACAATTTCGCCGGCCGCCGGTCGAGCAGGGGACCGATGCCAAGGAGTTCGACCACCGCATCCATACTGGCGTAGCGCTCGGCAACCGGCGTGAACCAGCGGCCATAGCGCAGATTGCCGGCGACGCTCAAATGCGGGAAGAGCCGCGCATCCTGGAACACCATGCCGATCCGTCGCTTGTGCATCGGCATGAAGATGCCGGCGGCGGTGTCGACCAGCACGCGCCCGTCCACCGCGATCCGCCCTTTCCGCGGCCGGATCAGCCCGGCGATCACATTGATCAGCGTCGACTTGCCCGAGCCCGAAGGCCCGAACAGCGCCGTCAGCCGGCCGGCGCTTTCGAAACTCGCCTCGATGGCGAAATCGCCGAGACGATGACTGACGTCCACCGAGAGCGTCATTCGATGTCCATCCGCTGGCCGATCCGGCACGCCAGAACCTCGGAGGCCACCAGCGCCACCATCGAGATGACGATCGAAATCAGCGTCAGGCGCAGCGCTCCGGGATCGCCGCCCGGCACCTGCGTGAAGGTGTAGATCGCCGAGGGCAGCGTCTGCGTCTCGTTGGGGATGTTGGAGACGAAAGGAATGGTCGCGCCGAACTCGCCCATCGCCTTGGCGAAGGACAGGATCGCTCCGGCGATC
>NZ_RZST01000411.1:0-4636 GCF_003997575.1 Mesorhizobium sp. M1A.F.Ca.IN.022.07.1.1 | reverse complement strand
GAATTACAGCGCTGCCGGCTCCCGGGTGAATGGTCTCGATGTCAGCGCGACGGCGAGTTCGGGTGCCGCCATTGCCGTCCGAAACACCACCGGCGACGGCGGCCGGTCCCTCAGGATGAAATCGGCCGATGCCGGCGCTATCCTGCGGTTCCTCAACATTTACGAGCATATGGAGGGCGGGGCTATCACGCTGTCGCTGGCGGGCGACGCCGACGGGCCAATGAAGGGCCAGGTCGACGCCAGCAATTTCTATGTCGTCAACGAGCCGAAGCTTGCGTCGATCGTGTCGACCAGGCCGGCCGGCGATACGCGCAGCCTCAACCAGGCGGTCAAGGCCAACATCGACACCTCAAGGGTGCAGTTCGAGCGCGGCTATGCCGAGATCGACAAAGGCTCCGGCTATCTCAGACTGGCAAACGGTCTGTTGCGCGGTCCGCGCATCGGCACCACCTTCCAGGGCACGCTCTACGACCAGGACAACAATATGGACATGACCGGCACCTTCATGCCGGTCTATGGGCTGAATCGCATCTTCGGCGAACTGCCGCTGTTCGGCCCGCTGCTCGGCAACGGCCGCGACCGCGGCCTGATCGGCGTCACCTACCGGCTGCGCGGCAACGCCAACAAGCCGACGCTCAACATCAATCCGCTGTCGGTGGTGGCGCCGGGAATTTTTCGCTCAATCTTCGAATATCGGTGATCAGCCCGACTAAATCGGCCGCACCAGAACGTGCTTCTTCCTGCCGAACGAGAGCTTCACCACACCTTCCGCGCCCAGGTCCTCAAGCGTCACCACGCGCCGGTCGTCGGTCACCACCTGGTCGTTGAGGCGCACGGCACCGCCCTGGACATGCCGGCGCGCTTCGCCATTGGAGCCGGCGAGCCCGGCGGTGACGAACAGCGACAGGATGCCGATGCCGGCCTCGAGATCAGCCTTGGCGACGTCGATGCTGGGCAGCGTGTCGGCGAGCGCGCCTTCCTCGAAAGTCTTGCGCGCGGTCTCTGCAGCCGTTTCGGCCGCCTCGCGGCCATGCAGCATGGCGGTGATCTCGGTGGCGAGAATCTTCTTCGCCTCGTTGATCTCCGAGCCGCCGAGCTTTTCGAGCCGCGCGACCTCGGCGAGCGGCAGTGTCGTGTAGAGCTTCAGGAAGCGCCCGACATCGGCATCCTCGGTGTTGCGCCAGTACTGCCAGAACTCGTAAGGCGACAGCATATCGCCGTCGAGCCAGACAGCGCCGGAGGCCGACTTGCCCATCTTGGCGCCCGACGAGGTGGTGAGCAGCGGCGTCGTCATCGCAAACAGCTGCACGCCTTCCATGCGATGACCGAGATCGATGCCGTTGACGATGTTGCCCCACTGGTCGGAGCCGCCCATCTGCAGCCGGCAGCCGACGCGCTTGTAGAGCTCGACGAAGTCGTAAGCCTGCAGGATCATGTAGTTGAATTCGAGGAACGACAGCGACTGCTCGCGGTCGAGCCTGAGCTTCACGGAATCGAAGGCCAGCATGCGGTTTACGGAGAAATGCCGGCCGACATCGCGCAGGAAACTGACGTAGTTGATCTCCATCAGCCAATCGGCATTGTTAACCATCACCGCGTCGCCCGCGCCGCTGCCGAATTTGAGATAAGGCGCGAAATTGCGGCGGATGCCGACGAGATTGCTCTCAATGTCCCCAGGCGTCAGCAGCTTGCGCGCCTCGTCCTTGAAAGAAGGATCGCCGATCATCGAGGTGCCGCCGCCCATCAGCGCGATGGGCCGGTGGCCGGCCTGCTGCAGCCAGTGAAGCATCATGATCTGGATCAGCGATCCGGCATGCAGGCTCTTCGCCGTCGCATCGAAGCCGATATAAGCGCTCACCGTTTCCTTGGCGAAAAGCTGGTCGAGGCCGGTTTCATCCGAAATCTGGTGGATGAAGCCGCGCTCGCTCATGATGCGCAGGAAATCGGACTTGAAGGCGGACATCTTTTCTTCCCGGAGATCGCACGGCATTTGGCCGAGCTTGACGTGAAGGGGCGCGTTTAGCATCCAAGCGCGATCAGCAAAAGTGGTTTCCGGTTTTGCGTAGGATCGCGCTTCAAGAGGCAAACAGGTGATCAGCAAAAGTGGTTTCCGGTTTGCGTGGGATCGCGCTTCAACGGGCAAATGGGCGATCAGCAAAAGTGGCTTGGGGCTTTGCCTGCTATCGCCGCATCCTTGCTTCGCCTCTTTTGCTGGCGTAATGAGGCGCCCGCGCGAGGGCAGCACGCCCCGACACGCCGCGACGGGGCTATCCCGCAGATCAGATCGGACAAGCTCCCGCGATGAACAGGAACTATCTCCTCCTCTTTCTGTTCAGCATCCTGATGACCGTCAGCGGGCTGGCAAGCCTGCCGCCGATCGACCGCGACGAATCCCGCTTCGTCCAGTCGACCAAGCAGATGGTCGAGACCGGCGACTACATCGACATCCGCCTGCAGGATGTGACGCGCTACAAGAAACCGATCGGCATCTATTGGCTGCAATCGGCGGCTGTCGCATTGAGCGGTGAGGGGGCCGAAGCGCCGATCTGGGTTTATCGACTGGTTTCGATGCTCGGCATCGCGCTCGCCGTCGTGAGCATCGGCTGGACCGGTACAAAACTCTTCGGCGCCAATGCCGGCCTTGCCGCCGGCCTGATGATGGCCGCCATCTTCGCCACCGCCTTCGAAGGCCGCGACGCCAAGACCGACGCCATGTTGCTCGCCTGCTGCGTGGCCGCGCAAGGCGCGCTGGCGCAGGTCTATCTGGCCGCGCGCCGCAAGGAGCCGGTTGCCGGCCACCTGCCATGGATCTTCTGGATCGCGCAGGGTCTGGGTATTCTGATCAAGGGTCCGGTCGCTCCGCTGTTGTCGCTGCTGACGGCCGGCGCGCTGTTCGCCTTCGAACGCGACTGGCGCTGGCTTTTGAAGCTGAAGCTGGTGCGCGGCGTCGCAATCGTGCTCGTCATCGTGCTGCCCTGGATCATCCTCATCAGCTGGAAGAGCGGCGGCGCCTTCTTCCAGGAGGCGGTCGGCAAGGACATGCTGAACAAGGTGGCGCAAGGCGAGGAATCGCATGGCCTGCCGCCGGGCTTCTATATGCTCACCTATTCGCTGTTCATGTGGCCTTTCGGCCTGATCGCGGTCGGTGCCGGGCTGCAGGCCATCAACCGCTTCTGGGACGACCCGCGCCTGCGCTTCTGTCTCGCCTGGTATATCCCCTTCTGGCTGGTGTTCGAGGCGATCCCGACCAAGCTGCCGCATTATGTGCTGCCGGCCTATCCCGGCATGGCGCTGCTGATCGGCTGGCTGCTCACCTTGCCGGAGGACAAGGCCAATGCGCCGCTCAAGCGCTGGCAGAACTGGCTGTGGTGGTCGACCGCCTTCGGCGTCGTCGTCGTGTCGATCGGGCTAGCCGCAGTATGCATAGGCGCGCCGCTCTATCTCGCAAAAGCCTTTTCCTGGTGGAGCATTCCGGCGGCAATCGCCGCGCTCGTGACCGGCTATCTGTCTTTCCCGCGCCAATTGCAGGTGCCGCTCGAACGCATCGCGGCGATCGCGATCGGCGCGGGCGTAACGTTCAGCCTGCTGTTCGGCGTGATTGCGCCGTCGCTGAAGCCGATCTGGCTGAGCCCGGCCATCAGGGCAGCCGTCGATGCCAACCGTCCTTGCGACACCACGGTGCTCGCCTCGTCCCCCTATCACGAGCCGAGCCTGGTGTTCCTGGTCGGGACCAAGACCGTGCTGACCGACGTCGATGGCGTGGCAAAGCACCTGCTGGCCGATCCGACCTGTGCGCTGGGACTGGCGCTGGTCAAGGAGGAGCAAAAGCTCAACGAGCTGCTTGCCGGGCAGGGCAAGTCGGCGAAGCGACTGACCGAGATCGACGGGCTCAACTATTCGTCAGGAGACAAGCTGGCGCTCGGCCTTTATCGAGTGGCCCAGTGAGGAATAATGTCGGAGCTCGAAGACCCCTATAGAGCCATGTCCGCCGTTTCTCTTTACCGCCGTTCGCTCGGCAACTTCCTCGACACGACGCGCATCGTGCAGCGGCGTTTTGCAGTGCGTCCCGCGCGCTATCCCGAGATTCCCTGGCTCGTCTGGGTCTCTGCATGGCTTCTGCTGGCCATAGCCATTGGCCTCACCCTGGACAGCGCCGCCGGCAGGATGCGCGGCGGGTGGACGCCAGGCTTCGTCCGTTTCACCGACTTCTTAACGGATTTCGGCCTGGGCGGCTGGTATCTCATCCCCGCGGTTCTCTGCCTCGTCGCCGCCAACCTGACGGACTGGCGACGGCTTTCCAGGTCGTCGCGTCTGCTCGTCTACAATTGGACCTGCTTCGCTTTCCTGGTGCTTTGCGCGGTTGGTCTTTCCGGGCTGGCCGTCAACTTACTGAAATACGGCATCGGCCGGGCCCGGCCGCTCTATTTCAACGATTACGGGGTGCTGTCGCTGCATCCCTTCGCCATGGATGCGCGCTTCGCCGGCTTTCCGTCCGGCCATGCCACGACGATGGGGGCGGTGTTCGGCGTCCTCTTGCTGCTGTTTCCAAGGCGCTGGCACATCGCGCTTGCGGCCTCGGCCTTGATCGCTTCGACGCGCGTCTTCGTCGGCGCGCATTATCCGAGCGACACAGTGG
>NZ_RZST01000410.1:0-4650 GCF_003997575.1 Mesorhizobium sp. M1A.F.Ca.IN.022.07.1.1 | reverse complement strand
CGGCTGCACGGTGCGGCTCAATGCCGACCAGCGCCATCTGCGCCCCGGCGGCACCGTCTCGGGTCCGGCGCTGTTCACGCTTGCCGACATTGGCGGCTATGTGTGCGTGCTCAGCCATGCCGGGCCGGATGCGCTTTCGGTGACGACCAATCTCAACATCAACTTCATGCGCAAGGCAGAGGCCGGACCGATCGACGGCCATTGCCGTATCCTCAAGCTCGGAAAGAGCCTGATGGTCTTCGACATCGACATCGTCGCCGGGGCCGACCGGCACACGGTGGCCCACGCCACCGGGACCTATTCGATCCCGCCGAAGCGAATGGATGAGGTAAAATAATACCGTTTCGCCAATTGATTGTTTTTGCTTTATTTTCAGCGCCAGTAGAGTTTCCGCTTGGCTTGACGCATCCGGCGCCCTCGCCTATAAGCCGTCACGAAACAGCGGCCGCAAGGGCCGCCGTTTTGTTATTGCCGGACGGCTTGGCCTCTCCGTCAATTCAAGCAACAAAAAACGCCTGTTCCTGCCGTTCGCGGACAGGACGGTCAACCTGAGAGCAAAACATGGCTACCTTTTCGCAGAAGCCTGCGGATGTGGTGAAGAAGTGGGTGCTGATCGACGCCGAGGGTCTCGTCGTCGGCCGCCTTGCAACTGTCATCGCCAACCATCTGCGCGGCAAGCACAAGCCCACTTTCACCCCGCATGTCGATGATGGCGACAATGTCATCGTCATCAATGCCGACAAGGTGGTGTTCACCGGCAAGAAGTACACCGACAAGATCTATTACTGGCACACCGGCCATCCCGGCGGCGTCAAGGAGCGCACCGCGCGCCAGCTGCTCGAGGGCCGCTTCCCCGAGCGCGTCGTCGAGAAGGCTGTGGAGCGCATGATCCCGCGCGGCCCGCTTGGCCGCCGCCAGATGAAGAATCTCCGCGTCTATGCAGGCACTGAGCATCCGCACGCGGCCCAGCAGCCCGTCACGCTCGACGTGGCCAAGCTGAACTCCAAGAACAAGAGGGCCTCGTAATGGCTGAGCTTTCCTCGCTCGCAGAACTCGGGACTGTCACGACCGCCGCGCAGCCGGCCGCGCCTGTCCACGTCCAGAAGCTCGACAAGTCGGGCCGCGCCTATGCCACTGGCAAGCGCAAGAACGCGATCGCGCGCGTCTGGGTGAAGCCGGGCTCCGGCAAGATCATCGTCAACGACAAGGAATTCGCGACCTATTTCGCGCGTCCCGTGCTGCAGATGATCCTCAACCAGCCGATCGTCGCCGCCAACCGCGCCGGCCAGTACGACATCGTCGCCACCGTCATCGGCGGCGGTCTCTCCGGCCAGGCGGGCGCCGTGCGTCACGGCATCTCCAAGGCGCTGACCTATTACGAGCCGGGCCTGCGTTCGGTGCTCAAGAAGGGCGGCTTTCTCACCCGCGACAGCCGCGTGGTCGAGCGCAAGAAATACGGCAAGGCCAAGGCGCGCCGCAGCTTCCAGTTCTCGAAGCGCTAAGCGCTACGGGTCCCCAGCTTTCGAAAAGGCCGCCTCCGGGCGGCTTTTTTGTTTCCGTCACCAGTGCCCGGCCGGCGTTTTTGTGTAGTCGATGAACGCGCGCAGCGGGGCCGGCACCAAGCGCCGGCCAGGGTAATAAAGAAACGGCCCCGAGAAGCTTTGCCACCAGGGCTGGAGCACAGGTTCCAGAACGCCGCTGTCGAAATACGGGCGCACCCAGTCCTCGAAGAGCCAAAGGATGCCGACGCCGGCGATCGCCGCATCGACAGCGAGATCGACGCCACCACCGATGCTGACGACCAATGGCCCCGTGGGATCGACCCGCACCACCTCGCCGTCCCGCTCGAACTCCCAGGGCGTCATGACCCCGCTCGGGAAGCGGCCGCGCACGCAGGCATGGCCAAGCAGGTCGCGCGGGTGCTGCGGCCGACCGTGCCGGTCAAGGTAGGACGGCGCGGCGGAGGTCGTGAAGCGCTGCGCGCGCGGTCCGATCGGCACCGCGATCATGTCCTGCTCCAGCCGCTCGTCATAGCGGATTCCGGCGTCGCAGCCGGCCACCAGCACATCGACAAAGTTCTCCTCGGCGATCACCTCCAGGCGAATGGCGGGATAGGCCGCGAGAAATCGCGGAACGATCTTGGGCAGCACCAGCCGCGAGGCGCTTATCGGCACGTTGAGACGCAAGGTTCCGGCGGGCCGGTCGCGAAAGCCGTTCACCACATCGAGCGCAGCTTCTACCTCGCCCAATGCGGGGCCGAGCCGCGCCAGCAGGCTGGCACCAGCTTCGGTCAAAGCAACGCTGCGCGTGGTGCGGTTGAAGAGCCTAACACCGAGTTGGGTTTCCAGACGGCGGATGGCTTCGCTGAGCGCTGACGCGCTGCCGGCCGTGGCGCGAGCTGCTTCGCGAAAGCCGCCGGCGCGGGCCACGGCCATGAATGCCTGGAGATCGTTGAGTTCGGCCGCCATTGTCCTAAATTTCGTACAAGCTGTGCCGAATATAGCTGATTATCGGGACAGCGGCTATGTCTTATCTCCCTCGCCGACAATGAAGGAGAACCCGATGTCCAGCGTAAACAAATCCGGCACCTATAAACTCGGCGACCGCTCGGTCCGCCGCCTCGGCTACGGCGCCATGCAGCTCGCAGGCAAAGGAGTGTTCGGTCCGCCAAAGAACCATGACGCGGCCATCGCCGTGCTGCGCGAAGCGATAGCGCAAGGCGTGAACCATATCGACACCAGCGATTATTATGGTCCGCACGTCACCAACAAGCTGATCCGCGAGGCGCTATCGCCCTACCCCGACGACCTCACCATCGTCACAAAGATCGGCGCCCGTCGTGGCGAAGACGCCTCCTGGCTGCCGGCCTTCACAGCCGATGAACTCGAACAGGCCGTACACGACAATCTTCGCAATCTTGGCCTCGAGGTGATGGACGTCGTCAATCTGCGCATCATGTTCGGGATGCATGGTCCAGCGGAGGGCTCCATCGAGGCGCAGGTCACCAAGCTCGCCGAGCTTCAGCGCAAGGGCCTGGTGCGCAATATCGGCTTGAGCAACGTCACCCGAGCGCAAATCCAGGAAGGCCGCAAGATTTGCGACATCGTCTGCGTGCAGAACCAGTACAATCTGGCGCATCGCGAGGACGACGCGCTGATCGATGAACTGGCGCGCCACGGCATCGCCTATGTGCCGTTTTTTCCGCTTGGCGGCTTCAGCCCGTTGCAATCGTCGACGCTGTCCGGCGTGGCCGAGCGGCTCGGCGCGAAGCCGATGCAGGTTGCGCTGGCATGGTTGTTGCGACGCTCACCGAACATCCTGCTGATCCCCGGCACCTCATCGGTCGGGCATCTGCGGGAGAATCTTGCGGCTGCGGAGCTGGAATTGTCGGACGAAGTGCTGGCCGAGTTGGAGGGCGTGGCGAAAGCCGCCTAGGTCAAGCGCCGTCATCCCACCCGCGCCAGCGGCGCCACTTCCCCATCAAGAGGAGGTACCGCGCCTATCTTTCGGCGTCCCATTTGCAGCGTCCCGCAGCCGTTGTAGCACTCGACCGCCGGCGAGCTTGGCGCAACTTCGACCTCCCCGCGATGGCCCCTCGATGGGCAGGTCGGCGCGAAGCTCCCGGTGGGGAGCACCGACGCCAGCTAATTGATGCTCGCCGTGCGCGCCGGCTCAGCCGGGCGCGCCTCGTCCATATAAGGCACGCGATAGCCATTGGCAGCCAGCCATTCGATCGCCGCTTTTGGCTCGTCGGTCTGGATGATGGTGGCGCCGCGATCGACCCAAAAACCCCAAGCCTCGCGCGGCAGGCCGGCAGCGACCGCCAGCTCGTCGCCACGGCCGCCGGCAAGGAAGCCGCCCGGCTTGTTGACGATGGCATAAGTATCGGCCCAGAGGTGCCAGTCACCGCGGACGGCTGTAGCCCGCATGCGCGTGCTGAACAGCGGGCCGCCGTTTGCGGTCAACGTCTCGGCGCCGTTGCGCCAGTTGATCAGCTCGATAGCGCGTGGCGCGAACGCCTTGTCGACCTCGCCGGCAAAGGCAGCATCGTGCACGGCGTCATCGGCAAGGATCGGCATGAACTGGAAGCCGCCGCCCGCCTGGGCGAGCGCGGCCTTCGCGGCTTCAATGCGCGCCTGGTTCCACAGGTTCTCCTTGACGATCACCTGATCGGCCATGCCGAGATCGCGGGCGACCGCGATCATGCCTGGCAGGTCCGTCACCTCCAGCTTGTTGTCGAGATTGATGAGGATCCTGTCCTTGGTCGTCAGCAGCATCTCGCGCAGCGTCAACACCGGCTCGCTGGTGACGGCGCCGGTGCCCTCGATCACCAGCCGGCACTTCTTCAGCTCCGCCAGCGTATATTCCACCACCTCGCCCTTGCAGTTCGTGGTGCGGTCGAGCCAGCTGTCATGCATGATGACGAACGCGCCGTCCTTCGAGCGCCTCACATCGACCTCGACGATCTCGGCGCCGATCGCGATCGAGCCCTCGACCGCGGCAAGCGAATTCTCGGCATAAAGCGTCTTGCCGGCCTGCATGCTGCCGGCCCGATGCGCCGCGATCATCACATGATCGCGCCACTGGTTGGCGTGTTCGAAGCGGTCGAGGATTTGGGCGGCGCGCGTCTCACCGGCTAAGGTTTGACTC
>NZ_RZST01000040.1:0-26191 GCF_003997575.1 Mesorhizobium sp. M1A.F.Ca.IN.022.07.1.1 | reverse complement strand
TGCTTGACCGGCGTCCGGGCGATCACCGCCTGCAGCGTGTTGGCGAAGTTCTCCAGAATGACGATGGCCTGCGCGCCGGAATCTTTGAGCTGATGCTCCAGCTCGCGCGGCGTGTAGAGCGGGTTGACGTTCACCACCGTGAAGCCGGCGCGAAGCACGGCCATCATCGCTACCGGGTATTGCAAAACGTTCGGCATCATCAGCGCCACGCGCGCGCCCTTCTCCAGTCCCTTCGACTGCAGATAGGCGCCGAAGGCCGCCGAAAGCCGCTCGAGCTCGGCATAGGAGATCGACTTGCCCATGCACACGAACGCCGGCCGGCTGGCGAACTGCTTGCAGGCGCCGACGAGGAAGTCGCCGATGGAATCGTAAGGCAGCGGACCGATCTCCGCCGGCATGTTCTTCGGGTAGTTTTTCAGCCAAGGCTTTTCCGGCAACCCTGCCGCGAGTTCCGTGATCGCCTTGGGCAGCCGCCTGGCCGATCCCGAGGCCGTCTTTGCGGCCGCAGGCCTGGCGGTCTTTGCGGTTGCAGCCTTGGCGGCGGATTTGGGGTTCGTCTTCTTTGCAGCGGCAGCCGGTTTCACAGTGGTCTTCGGCTTGGAGCCGGCCTTCGCAGGTGACGGCGTTTTGGCTGGCGAAGCGGTCTTGGAAGATGAAGCCAAGGCCGCGCCCGCATCGACGGGCGCGGCCTTGGCTGTTGCCTTCGCCGGGGGCGTTGTCTTTGCTGCTTTTGCCACCAAATCCCTCCCTGGTGTCCTGGTCTTGCTGCTGCGCCGCATCTCTTTCCGATTTCGGAAGCGTTCCTCCGCTGCGGCCGATTGCGGATTCCAAGAAATCCGGCCTGGCGTCTATGTATTGCCTCTATCGGCGGCCGTGCAAGTCTTGCCCCAGCGGCAGCGGCGGAAAGATTTGCCGCCGAAATCCTGTCCCTCGACGCCTCCCGCAGGCGTGTCCCCACGAGGACTTGGGATCGCAGGCAGGAGCTTCTTGTTCCATTTCGGCAGAGGCTCAATCAATAAAAAAATGCGGTTGTTAACATTAGCGTGAGCGAAAAATTCTGCTCATTTTTTCTGCTATTTGAGGAAAATGCGGATTCTTTTCCTGCTTACCGTGGGGTACGCAAACGGGGTGTTCCAAAGCCCCAAAAACGGTGCTTATATGCGCGCTTCGCGAGCCTGATAGAGGGGCTTGGAAGAACATCAGGGAGTGCTCAATGAAAAAGACAATGACTTTTGCAGCCGCGTTGCTGGCTGCAAGCGTCCTCGGCGGGATGGCCAATGCAAAGACGCTTGTTTATTGCTCGGAAGCGTCGCCGGCCAATTTCGATCCGGGTACGACGACGGGCGGCAACGACTTCGACGCTTCGTCGCGCACGGTCTATTCGCGCCTGGTCGAGTTCAAGCATGGCGGCACCGAGATCGAGCCCGGCCTCGCCGACAAATGGGAAATCTCCGACGACGGCTTGGTCTATACTTTCCACCTGCACCCTGGCGTGAAGTTCCAGACCACCGACTATTTCAAGCCGACCCGCGACCTCAACGCCGATGACGTCGTCTTCTCGTTCGACCGTCAGTTCAACAAGCAGAATCCGTGGAACGGCGAGAAGTATCTGCCGAACCTGACCTGGGATTACTACACCGGCATGGACATGCCGAAATACGTCGCCAAGTGGGAAAAGGTCGACGACCTCACCGTCAAGCTGACGCTGACCGAGCCGAACGCGCCGATGCTGGCCAATCTCGGCATGGACTTCGCCTCGATCGTGTCGAAGGAATATGCCGACCAGCTCGAGAAGGAAGGCAAGATGGCCGACTTCTCGACCAAGCCGATCGGCACCGGGCCGTTCCAGTTCGTCGACTATCAGCTCGATTCGGTCATCCGCTATGCGGCGAACCCCGACTACTTCAAGGGCAAGGAGAAGATCGACGATCTGGTCTTCGCCATCACGCCTGACGCGACCGCCCGGATCCAGAAGGTGCTGGCCGGCGAATGCGATGTCGCTCCCTATCCGAACCCGGCCGACATCGCCACCATCAAGGCCAACAAGGACGTGACCCTGATGGATCAGGCCGGCCTCAACATCGGCTACATGAGCTACAACACCACGATCCCGCCGCTCGACAAGCCGGAGGTTCGTCACGCGCTCAACCAGGCGATCGACCGGGAAGCGCTGATCAAGTCGCTGTTCCAGGACGCTGGCGCGACGCCGGCGCAGAACCTGATCCCGCCGACCATGTGGTCGTGGAACAAGGATGTGAAGTTCGATTCCTATGATCCGGAAGCGGCCAAGAAGGTGCTGGCCGACGCCGGGCTGAAGGAAATCCAGCTCTGGGCTTCCGATCGCGTTCGTCCTTACAACCCGAACTTTCAGCGCGCGGCTGAGCTGATCCAGGCCGATTGGGCCAAGGTCGGCGTCAAGGCCGAGATCGTCAACTACGAGTGGACCAAGTATCGCGAGGAAGGCAAAAAGAAGGAGCGTCCCGGCGCCTTCCAGATCGGCTGGACCGGCGACAATGGCGATCCGGACAATTTCTTCGCCACCCTCTTCGCGTGCTCGGCCATCGGCGTCTCGAACTATTCCAGCTGGTGCGACAAGGACTTCGAGGACCTGATCCAGAAGGCCAAGAAGACCAGCGACCAGGGCGAGCGCACCAAGCTCTATGAGCAGGCGCAGGAAATCTTCGCCAAGCAGGCGCCGGCCTTCCTGCTGGCTCACAGCCAGGTCTATGCCGTTGTTCGCAACAACGTCAGCGGCTTCAAGATGGACCCGCTCGGCATTCATCGCTTCGACGGCGTTGACAAGGCCGAGTAATATTTGCGAACGGGGCGGCGCGAATTGTCGCCGCCCCATTCCATTTCACGATGCTCAGATATCTCCTCAACAAAATCGCACTTCTGATCCCGACGCTCGTCGGCATCACCATCTGCGCCTTCGCCTTTGTCCGGCTGCTGCCCGGCGATCCGATCCTGGCCATGGCCGGCGAGCATGGCGTCACCCCCGCCCGCTACGAAGAGCTCAAGGAACAGTTCGGCTACAATCTGCCGGTCTGGGAGCAGTATGCGCGCTATGTCGGCGAGGTCGCGACCGGCGATTTCGGCGTCTCGATTTCCTCCAAGCGCCCGGTGCTCCAGGAGTTCAAGACGCTCTTTCCGGCGACGCTGGAATTGTCCTTCTTCGCCATGATCTTCGCCATGGCGATCGGCATCCCGGCCGGCATATTCGCGGCCGTCAAACGCGGCTCATGGTTCGATCAGTCGTTGATGGGCACCGCGCTGGTCGGCTATTCCATGCCGATCTTCTGGTGGGGCCTGCTGCTCATCATCTTCTTTTCCGGCTATCTCGGCTGGACGCCGGTGTCGGGCCGCATGGGCCTGCAGTTCTTCCTGAAGCCGATCACCGGTTTCATGACCATCGACAGCATCCTCTACGGCAAATGGGACGCGCTGCGCTCGGCGCTCAGCCATCTCATCCTCCCGGCGATCGTGCTCGGCACGATTCCGCTGGCGGTGATCGCGCGCCAGACCCGTTCGGCCATGCTCGAGGTGCTCGGTGAAGACTATGTCCGCACCGCCCGCGCCAAGGGCCTTTCCGCCGCCCGCGTCATCGGTGCGCACGCACTTCGCAACGCCCTGATCCCGGTCGTCACCACGATCGGCCTGCAGGTCGGCACGCTGCTTGCCGGCGCCATCCTCACCGAAACCATCTTCGCCTGGCCGGGCATCGGCAAGTGGATGGTGGATTCCATCTTCAAGCGCGACTATGTCGTCGTGCAGTCAGGTCTGCTTTTGATCGCACTCATCGTCATGGCCGTTAACCTCATCGTCGACGTGCTTTATGCCGTCATCAACCCGCGCATCAGGGCGGCGTGATGAGCCAGTCGACCGAAATCGCCCCGATGGCCGCCGGCAGCCCGGACCGGCTGACTGGCTTCAAGACCTTCTGGCACTATTTCTCGGTGAACCGCGGCGCCGTCATCGGCCTGGTCGTCTTCATCCTGCTGGTGCTGGCGGCGCTCTTTGCGCCGTTGCTGGCGCCCTATGCACCCGACGTGCAGGACAAGACCGCCTTCCTCAGGCCGCCGGCCTGGCAGGCGGGCGGCAGCTCGCAATATATCCTCGGCACCGATCCGGTCGGCCGCGACATCCTCTCGCGCCTGCTCTATGGCGCGCGTTTCTCGCTGCTCATCGGCGCCGTCGTCGTCACGCTGGCCCTCGTCGGCGGCATCACGCTCGGCTTGCTGGCAGGCTATTTCCGCGGCTGGGTCGACGTCGCGATCATGCGCGTCATGGACCTGATCCTGGCCTTCCCGTCGCTACTTCTGGCGCTGGTGCTGGTCACCATTCTCGGGCCCGGCCTGTTCAATGCGATGCTGGCGATCTCGCTCGTCCTGCAGCCGCATTTCGCCCGCCTGGTGCGCGCTGCCGTGATGGCCGAGAAGAGCCGCGAATATGTCGTGGCTGCCAAGGTCGCCGGCGCCGGGCACCTGAGGCTGATGCTCAAGACCATCCTGCCGAACTGCCTGGCGCCGCTGATCGTCCAGGGCACGCTGTCCTTCTCGAACGCCATCCTGGAAGCCGCAGCGCTTGGCTTCCTTGGCCTCGGCGCTCAGCCGCCGACACCGGAATGGGGCACCATGCTGGCCTCGGCGCGCGAATTCATCCTGCGCGCCTGGTGGGTGGTGACTTTCCCCGGCCTTGCCATACTTATCACGGTGCTCGCCATCAACCTGATCGGCGACGGCCTGCGCGACGCGCTCGATCCGAAGCTCAGGAGGTCGTGATGGCATTGCTCGATATCCAGAACCTCGTCGTCGAGTTCCAGACCGCCTCCGGCCCGTTCCGCGCCGTCGACGGCGTCTCGCTCCGTGTCGACGAGCGCGAGGTGCTCGCCATCGTCGGCGAATCCGGCTCCGGCAAGTCGGTGTCGATGCTGGCGGTTATGGGCTTGTTGCCCTGGACCGCCACTGTCACCGCCGACCGCATGACGTTCGGCGGCCGCGATCTCCTCAAGATGGGTCCGGCCGAGCGCCGCAAGATCATCGGCAAGGACATTGCCATGATCTTCCAGGAGCCGATCGCCAGTCTCAACCCTTGCTTCACCGTCGGCTTTCAGATCGAGGAAGTGCTGCGCTTCCATCTCGGCATGGATCGCGCACAGCGCCGGGCGCGCGCCATCGAGTTGTTGAAGCAGGTCGGCATTCCGGAGCCGGCCGAGCGGCTCAACTCCTTCCCGCACCAGATGTCGGGCGGCCAATGCCAGCGCGTCATGATCGCCATGGCCATTGCCTGCAATCCGAAGCTGCTGATCGCCGACGAGCCGACAACCGCGCTCGACGTCACCATCCAGAAGCAGATTCTCGATCTGCTTGTGTCGCTGGAGGCCAAATACGGCATGGGGCTGATCATGATCACCCACAATATGGGCGTGGTCGCCGAGACCGCCGATCGCGTCATCGTCCAATACAAGGGCCGCAAGATGGAAGAGGCCGACGTGCTGTCGCTGTTCGAGAACCCCAAGAGCAACTATACGCGCGCGCTGCTGTCTGCGCTGCCGGAGAACGCCGTCGGCGACCGGCTGCCGACCGTCTCCGACATGCTGTTCGAGCCGGCGCCCCCAGAAGCCAGTGCATGACCGGAGCCGGCGCATGACCAAGGTTGTCGAAGGCAAGAACATCAAACGCGACTACCATGTCGGCGGCGGCCTGTTCCGCCCCGCGCGCACGGTGCATGCGGTGAAGGGCGTCTCCTTCAGCGTCGATAAGGGCAAGACGCTCGCCATCGTCGGCGAAAGCGGCTGCGGCAAGTCCACGCTCGCCCGCATCATCACGCTGATCGATCCCGCGACCGCCGGCGATTTGTTCATCGACGGCAACAAGGTCGACATCGCCAAGGACGGGTTGACCAAGGAAATGCGCCGCAAGGTGCAGATCGTCTTCCAGAATCCCTACGGGTCGCTCAACCCGCGTCAAAAGATCGGCGACGTGCTCGGCGAGCCGCTGCTGATCAATACCGACAAGCCGGCCGAGGAACGCCGCGACCTGGCGATGAAGATGCTGAAGAAGGTCGGTCTCGGCCCCGAGCACTACAACCGCTATCCGCATATGTTCTCCGGCGGTCAGCGCCAGCGCATCGCCATTGCCCGCGCACTGATGCTGAACCCGAGCCTGCTGGTGCTGGACGAGCCGGTCTCGGCGCTCGATCTTTCGGTGCAGGCGCAGGTGCTCAACCTGCTCGCCGACCTGCAGGACGAGTTCAAGCTGACCTATGTCTTCATCAGCCACGATCTGTCGGTGGTGCGTTATATCGCCGACGACGTGATGGTGATGTATTTCGGCGAGGCGGTCGAATACGGCTCGCGCGACGAGGTCTTCTCGGACCCCAAGCACAGCTACACCAAGACGCTCTTCGCCGCGACGCCGCGCGCCGACGTGGCAAGCATCAAGGCAAGGCTGGCGAAGAAGGCGGCGTAAGGCTCGAACCAGACGTCCGGGCGTCACGCCAGCTTCGCAATGATCGCCCGCAGCGCTTCACCGAAGCGGTGCACTTCCTCGACCGTGTTGTAGTGCACCAGCGAGGCGCGGATCGCGCCGCTGTCCATCGACAGGTTCAGCCGCTTCATCAGCCGTGGCGCGTACATATGGCCGTCGCGGATGCCGATCTGCAAGGCCGCCATCTCCTCGACGATCCTTTGCGGCGACAGTGTGCCGATGTTGAAGCAGAAGGTCGGCACGCGCTCATGGATACACGCCTCGTCGGCGACGCCGTAAATTGTCGCGCCGCAGGCCTTCAGCACTTTCATCATCTCGCGCGCCAGCGTCAGCTCGTACTCGCGGATGGCGTTCATGCCGGCGGCGATGTTGTCGCGGCGCGAGCGGTTGTTCTCGGCCAAGAAATTGCGGCCGATCGACTCCAGGTAGCGCACCGCTGCGTCGATGCCGGAGACATTCTCGTAGATGAAGGTGCCGGCCTCGACCTTGTAGGGCGGCTCATCCGGGATGAAGTCCTCGCGGAAGGTCGGCAGCCGCTTCAGCGTTTCGAAGCGGCCCCAGAGAAAACCCATATGCGGCGAGAAATTCTTGTAGCCTGAGCAGACGAGATAGTCGCAGTCCCAGGCCTGCACGTCGATCAGCCCGTGCGGCCCGTAGTGCACGCAGTCGAGGAACACTTCCGCGCCTGCCGCATGCGCGATCTTGGCGACCGAAGCGACATCGACAATCGAGCCGATCGAGTGCGCGGTCACCGTGCAGGCGACGAGCCGGGTGCGGTCCGACATCAGCGGCTTGAGGTCGTCGACATGCAGATTGCCGTCCTCGCGCATGCGCCACCATTTGAACCTGGCGCCGGCCTGCTCCAGCGCCAACCACGTGGCGATGTTGGCGTCATGGTCCATGTCGGTGACGACGATCTCGTCGCGTTCCGAAAGCATCTGGCCGATGCCGAGGCTGACAAGGCGGATGAACGAGGTGGCGTTCATGCCGAAGCAGATTTCGGACGGGCTGTAGGCGTTGATCAGGAGCGCCACACTCTCACGCGCTTCGGCGACGGACTGGTCGACGGTGACGCTGCGGCCGTAGCGGCCGCCGCGCTGCACGTTGTGCGCCACCAGATGGCTGGTCACCGCGTCGAGCACGCTTTGCGGGATCTGCGCACCGGCGGCGTTGTCCATGAAGATGAAGTCGCCGGCCTGCCGGAGCGCCGGGAACATGGCGCGGATCTTCTCGACCGGGAACGAAGCGGCGCTCTCCTGCGCCTTCGAAACATGGTGCTGGTTCACGGGAGTCTCCTTCAGCTAATCGAGGTCATTCTAAGGGGATCAGTGCGCGGACCGAGCTTTGCCGCGCTCTTCGAGGTAGCCGACCAGCCGCACCAGCGGCCACAGGAAGGCGAGATAGATGATCGCCGCGCCGATCAGCGGCGTCGGATTGGCCATCAGCGCCTGCGCGTCGGTCGCCTGCTTCAAGAGGTCCGGCATCGCCACCACGGAGGCGAGCGCGGTGTCCTTGAACACCGAGACGCAGTTGCTGGTGAGCGGCGGAATGACGACGCGGATCGCTTGCGGCAGGATCACCTTGCGCATGGCGACCCAAAAGGGCAGGCCGAGCGCCGACGCCGCCTCGAACTGGCCCTTCGGAATGTTCTCGATGCCGGCGCGGCAGACTTCCGCCGTGAAGGCCGCCAACACCAGTGACAGCGCAAGTGCTGCCGAGACGAAGGACGACAGGCGGATGCCGATGAAGGGCAGGGCGTAGTAGATCAGGATCAGCACCACCAGGATCGGAAGCGCGCGGAACATGTCGATATAGAGCGTCGCCAGCCGCCTGAGCGGCTTCGGCGCGTAGAGCCGCACCAGGCAGATCGCCAGCCCGCCGATCGTGCCGAAGATGATCGCCGCGCAGCCGAGCAGAATGGTGTTGCCAAGACCGCGGATCAGGATCGGAAACGATCGGACCAGGATGCCCCAGTTGAAGAAGGTGTCGATCAGTTCCATCGGCGCTCACCGTGAGACAAGGTTCGCCGTGTTGGGCGAGACCCAAATGGTCGAAGCGAGAGCGCCAACTCTTGCTGCCGCTCTCGTCGGAATTTCTGATTAGCCGGCTTATTGCGGGATCGGGCCAGGCGTCACCGTGCTGGTGCCGGCTTCCGGATCGACGCCGAACCACTTCTTGTGGATCGCGGCCATGGTGCCATCCTTCTTCATTTCGCTGATGGCGTCGTTGACTTTTTCAAGCAGCGGATGGCCCTTCTTGGTCATCATGGCGAAGCGCTCGCCGGTCGGGATGCGCACCAGGATCTTTAGCGCTGGCATCTGCTTGATGGCGAACAGGAAGCCGGCGAGCTCGCCCGCGCCGCCGTCGATGCGGCCGTTCTGCACGTCGAGCAGAAGGTCCTGCTGGGCGTTGTAGCTCTTGGTCTCTGCAACGCCGAGCTTGGCGGCGTTCTCCTTCATGTAGGCTTCGCCTGTCGAGCCGGCGATGACCCCGATGGTCTTGCCCTTCAGATCGTCGAGCGATTTGATGGCGGAATCCGCCTTGCCGACGATGGTACCGTCGCTGTCGTAATAGGCTTGCGTGAAGCCCTGGTTCTGCAGCCGCTCCTTGGTGACCGAGATCGAGGACACGGCAAAGTCGATGCGGCCCGAAGCGGTCGCTGCGAACAGCGCCTGGAAGCCGAGGTCCTGGAACTCGACCTCTGCGCCGATGCGCTTGGCGACATCATTGGCGACGTCGATCTCAAACCCCTCGAAGGCACCGGAATCGGTCTTGTATTCCCATGGCGGGTTGGCCGGATAGGCGCCCACCATGATCTTGTCGGCGAAGGCGGGCGCCGCAAAGGCAAGGCCGGCAGCGACGGCCATCCCAATCAGTCCTAGACGTTTCAACATCTTGCTTCCCTCTGGTTCGGTTCCTGATCCGCCCCTTTCCGGCGCCAAACTCCCGGGCGCCGCAGGCGAGGCGGTACCTGAATTTCACGACGCGCGGCGTCGCCGCGAACCGATATGCTTCGTGAGTTGCGCGATCAGCGCGTCGACCGCCGTCTCTGTGGTGACCATGCCGGGAGACAGCCGCAGCGTCGTGCCGCGCGCATCGCAGTAAAGCCGCTCGTCGCGAAGCGCAGCTATGATCTTCGCCGGCTCGGTACCTTGCGGCAGGCCGAGCATCACGCTGCCGCCACGTTCACTGGCATCGAGCGGCGAGCGGATCTCCCAGCCATTCTCCAGCGCGGCGCCGATGATACGCTCGACGAGCCCGGCATTCTGCGCGCGGATGATGTCGATGCCGGTCTGTTCCACCCACTCCAGCCCGGGCAGCGAGGCGACGCTTGCCAGGATCGCCGGCGTGCCATGATCGAAGCGGCGCGCATCGTCGGCGTAAGTGAAAGCGTCGAGGTCCCAGGAGAACGGGTTCGGCTGACTGAACCAGCCCCGCAACTCCGGCCGGCAGGACGCCAGAAGGTCAGGCGCGACCTGCAAAAGGCCGGCGCCGGAGGATCCACACAGCCATTTGAGCGAAGTCGAGACGACGAAATCGACCGGCGTCGCGGCAACCGAAAACGGCGCCACGCCGATGCCTTGTGTGACATCAACGCCGACTATGCTGCCCACGGCGCGGCCATGCGCGGCGAGGCGGCCGACATCGCAGCGGTGCGAGGCCGTCGAGGTGACGAAGGTAATGAGCGCGAGCCCGACATCCGCCTGCCAGCGGTCGATGAAATCCTGGTCGCGAACCCAGGTCTCGCCAGGCCGCAATGGGACGGTGTCGAGGGTGAAGCCGAAACGCTCTCCCAAGCCCGCCAGCAGGAAATGCAGGCTAGGAAAACAGTCGGCGGCGACCAGCAGCCGCTTTCCCGCCAGCCGCTCCGTCGGCAAGCCACCGATCAGGCTATAGAGCGCGGCGGTGACATTCTCGGCCGTGGTCAGCGTGCCTTGCGGCGCCTCGATCAGCCGCCTCCAGGCATCGATGAAGCGTTGCCGCGCCGCAAGCGCGGCAGGCCACTGACCGTCGTCTTCCGCCGACCAGATGTTGGAGAAATCCGTCAGCGAGGCGGCCATTCGCTCGGCCTTGCCGGGGAAGGTGCCGATCGAATGATAGAGAAAATAGCCGGACATTCGCTGTCTCCCTGTGATCATGTGATCACAAATACGGACAGGGATCAATGCGCCGCGGCTGAAGAAATGCGGGTCAGCGCCTCACAATCCGGCTGTTCTCTTGGTCCAGGAGCTTGGCCCAGGCGGCTTCAAAGCCACTCTGCGGCGGCCGCCTATCAAGGCGCCCTTCCGAAAGCGGCAAAATCGACCGGTCTGGGCTCCGGCACGTCAGGACAGATCGCCCGCAATGTCGCTTGCGTCGCCGTGATATCGGCCACCACCTCGTCGCGCGCGCGGGTGAAATCCTTGTCCTTGATGGCCGCTATGATCGCGACGTGCCGGCCCGAAGGCTCCATGGTGCCGGCGCGCATCAGCGGCGCGACATGGTTGGACAACAGCCGCATGTACGGACCGAAGCGCAGCCACAGCGTCTCGATCAGCTGAAACAGCACATCGGAGCCGGAGGCGCGGTATATGGTGAAGTGGAACTGCTGGTTCTTGGCGATCAGCTCGTAGATGCTGCCGTCGCGGCCGATCGCCCGCTGGTCGTCAGTAACCCTTTGCAGCAAGCCGATCTCGGCTGCGGTCAGGCGCGGCGCGCCAAGCTCGGCGGCCAGCCCCTCGACGGCGAGGCGGGCCCGGCAGAGGTCGTCGAGCCGCGCCCGCGTCACCACCGGCACGCAGGCTGAGCCGTTCTGCGAGATTTCCAGCGCGTTCTCCGCCGCCAGCCGCCGCAACGCCTCGCGCACCGGCATGTTTGAGGTGCCGAAAGCCTCCGCCAGCGAGGCGATGGTCAGCACCTGCCCGGGATCGAAGCTGCCGACCATCAGGGCATGGCGAAGTTGCTGGTAGACGCCGTCCTGGACAGTAATGCGTCCCGATACTGGTTCGAAGCCCAGAGCCACGCTTTTGCTTTCCTTGGTGCCGGCAAAGTTTATGTGCGAATATCCGCCCGACGCGGGGATGATCATCTGATCACAGATTGTGGCGGCAGCCAAGCGGCCCTTGCCGTACTGTCACGGCAATGCTGACGCACGGAAGGCAGACACGATCCCTCGAGCGCGCCGAGTTGGAGTAGCCGCCTTCGCCGCTTCAGGCCATTGCGAAATAGAAGCCAGTAGCGCCTCCGACTCACTCCGGAATAATTGCGATTGCCTGTATCTCCACCTTCGCCCGGTCCTCGACCAGCGCCACCACCTGCATGGCGGCCATCGCCGGAAAATGCCGGCCGATGACGGCGCGGTAGACTTCGCCGATCCCTTTGAGGTTGGCGAGGTACTCGGCCTTGTCGGTAAAATACCAGGTCATCGAGGTGATGTGCTGCGGCTCCCCGCCGGCCTCGGCGAGAACGGCGACGACATTGGTGAGGGTCTGGCGCACCTGATCGACGAAATCGTCGGTCTCGAACCGGCACTCGGCATTCCAGCCGACCTGGCCGCCGATGAAGACCAGCCGGCCACGCGCGGCAACGCCGTTGGCATAGCCGATCGGTTTGGCCCAGCCTTCCGGCTGCAGGATCGTGTGCATGTCTAGCCTCCCTTAAGTGAAATGCGGTCCGCAAGCATGATCTCACGCCGCTCCCATCACTTGCCTGGCGATCACCACTTTCTGCACGTCGGAAGCGCCCTCATAGATGCGCAGCGCGCGTATCTCGCGATAGAGGCTCTCGACGATGTGGCCCTTGCGCACGCCGTCGCCGCCATGCAGTTGCACCGCCTTGTCGATCACTTCCTGCGCCTTGTCCGTGGAGAACAGCTTGGCCATTGCCGCCTCGCGAGTGACGCGGGCGGCGCCCATATCCTTGGTCCAGGCGGCGCGATAGACGAGCAGGGCGGCGGCGTCGACATCCAGCGCCATGTCGGCGATGTGGCCCTGCACCATCTGCAGTTCGGCCATCGGCGCGCCGAACAGTTTTCGCTCGGACACCCTTTTGATGCTTTCGTCCAACGCTCTTCGAGCAAAGCCGAGCGCCGCGGCACCCACCGTCGAGCGGAAGACGTCGAGCACCGACATGGCGATCCGAAAACCGTCGCCGGGTTTGCCGATCAGGGCGGAAGCCGGAACGCGCACATTGTCGAAGGAGAGCCGCGCGAGTGGATGCGGGGCGATAACTTCCAATCGTTCGGCGATGCCAAGGCTTTTAGTGTCCGCAGGCACGATCAAAGCGGAAATTCCCTTGGCGCCGGGCGCCTCGCCGGTGCGGGCGAAAACAATGTATACGTCGGCAATGCCGCCATTGGAGATCCAGGTCTTCTCGCCCGAGAGCAAGTAGAAATCGCCGTTGCGGACAGCCGCCATTTCCATGTTGGCGACATCCGATCCCGAGCGCGGCTCCGACAGCGCAAAGGCTGTGATCGCCTGGCCCGCCCGAGTCTTTTCCAGCCAGCGCTGCTGCTCCGGCGTGCCGAACAGCGAGATCGCGCCGGTGCCAAGGCCCTGCATGGCGAAGGCGAAGTCGGCGAGCCCGTCATGGCGCGCCAGTGTCTCGCGGGTGATGCAGAGCGTGCGCACGTCGAGCGGCTCCGGCTTGTCGGGATCGAGCGCCGTCGGCTTCAGCCAGCCGTCGCGGCCGAGCATGGAGACGAGGTTGCGGCAGGCCGCGTCGACATCGTGGTGATCGACGGGCAGGTTCTTGGTGCACCAGGCGTCGAGATTTTCGGCAAGTTCGCGATGGCGGTTTTCAAAGAAGGGCCAATGGAGGAAGGAACGGTCAGGCATCGGTGCCTCCGCACCTCTGCGAGGTTTGCACTTTACGGCGCCCCCCTCTGTCCTGCCAACGTATCCAGCATCGCGCTCATCTCAATTCCCCTCGAACACCGGCTTTTCCTTGGCCACGAACGCCTTGTAGGCGCGCTCGAAATCGCCGGTCTGCATGCAGATCGCCTGTGCCTGCGCTTCCGCCTCGATCGCCTGGTCGAGACCCATCGACCATTCCTGGTTCAACTGCGTCTTGGTGATGCCGTGCGCGAAGGTCGGGCCGGAGACGATGCGAGCTGCCATCTCGAGCGCGTCGGCCTCGAGCACCGCCGCATCGACCAGCCGATTGTAAAACCCCCAACGTTCGCCTTCGGCCGCGCTCATGGTGCGGCCGGTGTAAAGCAGCTCGGCGGCGCGGCCCTGGCCGATGATGCGGGGCAAGATCGCGCAGGCGCCCATGTCGCACCCGGCAAGGCCGACGCGGGTGAACAGGAAGGCGGTCTTTGCTTCCGGCGTCGCGATGCGGATGTCGGAGGCCATGGCGATGATCGCGCCGGCGCCGACGGCGACGCCATCCACCGCCGCGATGATCGGCTTGCCGCAATTCAGCATGGCTTTGACGAAGTCGCCGGTCATGCGCGTGAAGGAGAGCAGCGCCTTCATGTCCATCTTGACCAAGGGTCCGATGATGTCGTGGACATCGCCGCCCGAGCAGAAATTGCCGCCATTGGGCAGGAACGCCACGGCATCGACATCATCGGCGTAAGCGAGATCGCGAAAAGTGTCGCGCAGCTCCGCATAACTGTCGAAGGTCAGCGGGTTCTTGCGCTCCGGCCGGTCGAGCCGGACCTTCGCGACCCTGCCTTCCACCTCCCAGAGGAAGTGCTTCGGCTTGAGCTTGGCCATGGCGCTCATTCGCGTCCCTCCCAATTGCTGCGGAACGATTTCAGCATGCCGGTCAGCCGGCGCGCTTCGTCCTCGCTGACAGTGCCGAGGAGCTCGCCGACCCAGTTCTCATGCGCCGCGGCGATTGCCGCGAAAGACTTCGAACCTTCTTCGGTCAGCCGCACCATCGAGGTGCGGCGGTCGCCGTTGCGGCGCGCGCGCGTCACCAGCCCTTCGGAGACCAGCCTGTCGACGATGCCGGTGATGTTACCGTTCGACACCAGCAGGAATCGCGACAGGTCGCTCATCAGCATGCCCTCCGGCGAGCGGTAGAGCGCCGCCATCACGTCGAAGCGCGGCAGCGTGGTGTCGAACTCCTTCTTCAGTCGCTCGCGCAGCTCGGCCTCGATCGTGCGCGAAGCACGCAGCAGGCGGATCCACAGCCGCAACCTGTCCTTGCCCGGCCCGATAGACGTCGGTCCCGCTACCATGTCTCGCCTCCCGAGACCGAGATCGCCTGTCCGGTGATCGACCGCGCCGCATCGCTGCAGAGCCAGAGCACCGTCGCTGCGACCTCTTCCGGCTGGATGAAACGTGCCTGCGGGTTCGCAGCCGAAAGGCTCGCGCGTGCCTCATCGGCGGAACGGCCGGTCTTCTCGATGATGCGCTGGATGGAGTCCTCCAGCATGTCGGTTTCGACGAAGCCCGGGCAGATGGCGTTGACGGTGATGCCGGACTTGGCGGTCTCGGCTGCGAGCGCCCGCATCAGCCCGACGACGCCATGCTTGGCCGCTACGTAGGGCGCGACATACGCGTAGCCCTTCAGTCCGGCGGTCGAGGCAATGAAAACGATACGGCCTGTCTTCCGCGCCAGCATGCCGCCAAGCGCCGGCTGCACCGCCAGGAAGGCGCCGGTGAGGTTGACGTCGAGCGAGCGCCGCCAGTCGGCGAGGGAGGTCTTGTGCGCCGGCGCACTGACAGCCATCCCGGCATTGGCGACGACGATCTCGAAGGGACCGCGCGCCGCCTCGGCCTTCTCGTACAGCGCCGTCATGTCGGCTTCGTCGGTGACATCGGCGCCGATGCCGAAGATGCGGTCGTTTGCCTTCGCGACTTCATTCAGCGCGGCCTTGCGGCGGCCACAGATGGTGACCTCGACGCCGGCTTCCGCCAGCGACAGTGCGATCGCACGGCCGACGCCGGAGCCGCCGCCGGTGACCAGCGCATGCTTGCCGGCAATCATGCGCCAGTCCTCCAGGCAAGGCGCTGCGCCTCATCCTTACCCTCTCCCCGTGAAGGACGGGGAGAGGGGGCCGCCAGCGTTTGAGCTTGTGCCTTCTTCCCGTCCTTCACGGGGAGAAGGTGCCGGCAGGCGGATGAGGGGCGGCGCCGACGTGAAAACATAAATGCGCTCATACCTTCAGCCCTGCCGCCGCTTCGCGTTCGGCCAGCCGGTAGATCTGGTCGCGTCCGCGCAGATAAGGATCCGGCCATTTGACGCCGCGGTCGCCGAGGGTGACGGCCGCATGCAGCGTCCAATAGGGATCGCTGAGATGCGGCCGGGCCAGCGCCACCAGATCGGCGCGTCCTGCCATCAGGATCGAGTTGGCGTGGTCCGGCTCGTAGATGTTGCCGACCGCCATCGTCGCCATGCCGACCTCGTTGCGGATGCGGTCGGAGAACGGCGTCTGGAACATGCGGCCATAGACCGGCTTCGCGGCGATCGTGGTCTGGCCGGCCGAGACGTCGCAGAGATCGACGCCGGTTTGATGCAGAAGCTTGGCGATCTCGACCGCATCGGCCGGCGTGACGCCTTCGATGCCCACCCAGTCATTGGCCGAGATGCGCACCGAGATAGGCTTTTCGGCCGGCCACACGGCGCGCACCGCGTGGAAGATCTCCAGCGGATAGCGCATGCGGTTCTCCAGCGAGCCGCCATAGTCGTCGGTGCGCCTGTTGGTCAGCGGCGTGATGAAGGCGGAGAGCAGATAGCCATGCGCGGCATGGATCTCCAGCATGTCGAAGCCGCAGCGCTCGGCCATCTCCGCCGAGGCGACGAACTGGTCGCGCACAAGGTCCATGTCGGCGCGGTTCATCGCCTTCGGCACCTGATTCTGCGGCGACCACGGCACGGCTGAAGGCGCCATCACCGGCCAGTTGCCGGACGGCAGCGGCTCGTCCGTTCCTTCCCAGCCGAGGCGGGTCGAGCCCTTCGGGCCTGAATGGCCGATCTGGGCGCAGATCTTGGCTTCGGTCTCGGCGTGGACGAAATCGACCAGCCGCTTCCAGGCGACCTCATGCTCGGGCTGGTAGAAGCCGGTGCAGCCAGGGGTGATGCGTCCCTCCGGGCTGACGCAAGTCATCTCGATATAAACGAGCCCGGCCCCGCCCTTGGCGCGCTCGGCATAGTGGGCGAAATGCCAGTCGGTCGGGCAGCCGTCGACCGCCTTGTACTGGGCCATCGGCGAGACGACGATGCGGTTCGTGAGCGCCATCTCGCGCAGTCTGAATGGCGCGAACATCGGCGCGCGGCGCAGCATGTTGCCGCCGGCGCCGGCCTTGCGCTGGAACCATTCCTCCGCGCCCGCCAGCCATTCGGCATCGCGCAGACGAAGGTTCTCGTGGCTGATGCGCTGCGAGCGGGTGAGCAGCGAATAGTTGAATTGAACTGGATCCAACCCGAGATAACGTTCGACTTCCTCGAACCATTCGAGCGAGTTGCGCGCCGCCGATTGCAGTTTCAGCACCTCGGTGCGGCGAGCATCTTCGTATTTGCGGAAGGCCGCTTCGAGGTCGGACTCGGACTCGACATAGTCGGCGAGCGCGACGGCGCTTTCCAGGGCCAGCTTCGTGCCGGATCCGATCGAGAAATGCGCCGATGCCGCCGCGTCGCCCATCAGCGCCAGATTCTTGTAAGACCAGCGCTCGCAAAGCACGCGCGGGAAGTTGATCCAGGCCGAACCTCTGATGTGATTGGCATTGGTCATCAGCGAATGGCCGCCGAGATGCTTTTCGAAAATGCGCTCGCAGACAGCGATCGATTCCTGCTGCGTCATCGCGCCGAAACCGAAGGCAGCCCAGGTCTGTTCGCTGCATTCGACGATGAAGGTCGCGGTCTCGCTGTCGAACTGGTAGGCATGCGCCCACACCCAGCCATGCTGCGTCCTTTCGAAGATGAAGGTGAACGCGTCGTCGAATTTCTGCGTGGTGCCGAGCCACACGAACTTGCATTTGCGCGTGTCGATGTCGGGCTTGAAAACGTTGGCGAAGGTGGCGCGCGACTTCGAGTTCAATCCGTCGGCCGCAACGACAAGGTCGTGCGTTTCCATGAACGGCCTGGGATCGGAAATCTCGGTCTCGAACATCATCTTGATGCCGAGCTCGCGCGCTCTGCGCTGGAGCAGAATTAAAAGCCGCTTGCGGCCGATGCCGCAGAAGCCGTGGCCGGTCGACACCGTGCGCACGCCGTCATGAATGACGGCGATGTCGTCCCAGTAGGCAAAATGCTTCCTGATCCAGACCGCGCTGACAGGGTCGTTCCTGGTCAGGTTCTCCAGCGTTTCGGCCGACAGCACCACACCCCAGCCGAACGTATCGTCGGGGCGGTTGCGCTCGTAGACCGTCACGTCATGCGCGGCGTCGCGCAGCTTCAACGAGATGGCAAAATAGAGGCCGGCCGGTCCGCCGCCGAGAACCGCAACCTTCATGTCTTGCGATCTCCTCTAGAGCAATTCCAGGAAAAGTGCGTAGCGGTTTCCCGTCCGGAATTGCGTCAAACGCTCAATGGGCATCAGGGACCGCCGAGGGGCCGGCGGTTCCAACATCAGTATCGCGCCTGCCGGCAATTATTTCAAGCTTAAAGTTTCATAATTGAACAATTGCGGCGCGATCAGCTCACTTGGCTGGATCTTTGGGACTCCACAGCACAGTCTCGGCGCCTTTCTCGTAAGCCATGCCGTCGGGATAGCTGATCGCTTCCAGCTGCAGTCCCCAGGGCGCCTGGAAATAGAGGATGGTTTGGCCGGCGGCCGGTCCTTCTTTGACCGGCAGAGGACCCATCCTGGTCTTCACGCCCTTGGCGTCGAGATAGGCCTTCGCGGCGGCGACATCGTCGACATAGAAGGCGATATGGAAGCCGCCGATGTCGCTGTTCTTCGGGGTCAGGTCCTTCTGGTCGGGCGCGGTGTATTTGAACAATTCGATGTTCGATCCATAGCCGCAGCGCACCAGGGTGATCTCCTCGATTACCGCTTTTGGATCGACGCCGAGCAGGTCCTGCATGAAGGTGCCCTTGTCGTCGGCGAACGGGCCGAAGGACATCGCCTTCTTGCAACCGACCACATTGGTGAAGAAGTCGACGGCCTGCTTCATGTCGGGCACGGTGACGCCGGTATGGTCGTGGCCGCGCATGCCGGGGATCGAGTCGGCCGAAGCCATTCCCATTGAGCCGAACAGGATTGCGCCGACCATTGCGCCGCTTGTGGCGTATTTCATGTCACCCTCCTTTGGCGGGCTGACTTTGCTCCCATGCACATCCGAGGCCCGCTGTTCGGTGTGCGGACAAGGTTTGCCTTTCTCATGCCGGTGCCTTTGCAGGCGGCTGCAGCCAGTCCGCATCGATCTCAGGCAGCGGGATGGCAGCGAGCAGGTCGCGCGTGTAAGTCTCCTTCGGATTGTCGAAGAGCGCGTCGGTTGCGCTGGCTTCGACGATCCTTCCCTCGCGCATGACGATGACTTGCCGGCAGAGCCGCCGGATCACCGACAGATCATGGCTGATGAAGGCGACCGTCAGCCCCATCTCGGCCGCGAGCTTTTCCAGCAGCGTCAGGATCTGTGCCTGCGTCGAGACGTCGAGGCCGGAGACGATCTCGTCGGCCAGCACGAATTTGGGCGACAGCGCCAGCGCCCGTGCGATGCCGACGCGCTGGCGTTGCCCGCCGGACAGCTCGTGGCGGTAGCGGCCGACAAAACTCTGCGGCAGGCCGACGCGCTGCAGGGCTTCCGCCACGCGCTCCTTCAGCCGGTCGCCAAGCCCGTTCTGCCTCAAGGGTGCCGCGATGATGTTGAAGATGGTGTGCCGCGGGTTGAGCGAGGACATCGGGTCCTGGAAGATCATCTGCAGGTCGCGACGCAGTGGTCTGAGCTCCGCTTCCGAAAGATGGCCGATGTCTCGCCCTTCGAAGCAGATCGAGCCGGCGCTCGGCTCGATCAGCCGCACCAGCGCGCGGCCGAGCGTCGACTTGCCGGAACCGGATTCGCCGACGATGCCGGTCACCGATCCCTTGGGCAGGTCGAAGTCCAGTCCTTTGAGGATCTCGGCCAGTGGCGCCCGGCCGATCAGCGGCTTGCGCGTCATGTCGGGCAGCGCCACCTTCAGCCCGCGGACGGAAAACAGTGGCTCAGCCATGGCTTGGCCTCCACGCCCTGTCGGCGCCCGCGATCTCGTCCGCGAGCCCGGCCAGCACGGTTTCGTTCACCGGCTTCAGCGATGCGTAGGGATCGGTATAGCGCGGCGTCGCCGCGATCAGCGCCCGCGTGTAGGGGTGCTGCGGCGATGCGAACAGGTCGGGGGTCGCGGCTTCTTCGACCACCTTGCCGGCATAGAGCACCGACACTTTCTGGCTGATCTTGGCGACGACACCGAGATCGTGCGTGACGAACAGAAGCGCCGTGCCGTGGTTGCGCTGCAATTGCGCGATGAGGCGCAGGATCTGCTTCTGCACGGTCACGTCCAGCGCCGTCGTCGGCTCGTCGGCGACGATCAGCCTGGGCTCGGCGGCGAAAGCGGCCGCGATCAGCACGCGCTGGCGCATGCCGCCGGAGAGTTCGTGCGGATAGCATTTCAGAACACGCTCGGGCTCGCGGATCTGCACCTCGTGGAGCAACTGCCGGATACGCTTGTCTGCCTTCTCGCCGCTCCAGCCGAGGATGCGCACCAGCCGGTCGGTCATCTGCGGGCCGATGCGGCGCGACGGGTTGAGCGCGGTGAGCGGGTCCTGTGGGATCAGCGCGGTACGCGCGCCGATCAGCGTCCGCCGCGCCTTCGCATCGAGGCGGCCGAGATCCTCGCCCTCGATCAGCATCTCGCCCTCGACGATGCGCACGCTTTTCGGCAGCACGCCGAGCACCGCCTTGCCGATCATCGTCTTGCCGGCGCCGCTCTCGCCGACCAGCGCGCGGACTTCGCCCGGCTGCACGGTGAGCGACACCGAGCGCAGCACGCGCTGGCCGTTGGGCAGCACGGCGCTCAAGGAGCGGATTTCGAGGCATGGTTCCATATTGGCGCTCATCGCAGCACCGGATCGAATCGCGCCTTCAATCCTTCGCCGAACTGGCTGAAGGACAGCACGGTGAGGATCAATGTGATCAGCGGGAACACCAGCACCCACCAAGCCTGGTGGATCGACAGCCGGCCTTCGGCGATGATGCCGCCCCAGGTCGGATCGTCGGTCGAGATCGACAGATTGACGAAGGAGAGGATCGCCTCGACAATGACGGCGATGCCCATCTCAAGCGACAAGAGCGCCACCACCGACGGCAGCACATTGGGCAGGACTTCGCGCAGCATGATGCCGATGCGGCCATAGCCGGCGATGTGCGCGCTCTCGACATAGTCCATGCGCGCCTGACCCATCGCCTCGGCGCGGATCACGCGGCAGAACCGCGTCCAGTCGATGACGGCGATGGCGATGATGACGGAGCTCAAGCCGGTGCCCAGCACCGCGACCAGAAGGATCGCGAACAGCACCGGCGGGAAGGCCATCCAGACATCGACGATGCGCGAGATGACGCGGTCGGCCCAACCGCCGAAATAGCCGGCAATGAGCCCGAGCGCCGAGCCGATGATGCAGGCGGACGCCGCCGCGGCGAAGGCGACGATGAAGGCGATGCGGCCGCCGAAGATCAGCCGTGACAGGAGATCCCTGCCGAGGCTGTCGGTGCCCAGCCAATAGCCGGGCTCGGCGCCATCGAGCCAGAAGGGCGGCAGACGCTCGAGCATCAGGTCCTGCGCCAGCGGATCTTGCGGTACGATCAGCGGCGCCAAGATGGCCGCAAGCAGCGCCAGCAGAAGCCAGCCGCCGGCCAGCCATAGCCGCGGGCTGAAGCGCCGTCGCGAAATGCGCGCCTCATCCATGACGCAGCCTCGGATTGAGCAGCGCATACATCATGTCGACGGCAAGGTTGATCAGCACGAAGAGCAGCGCGAAGACCAGAACGATGCCCTGGATCAGCGGCAGGTCGCGGTTGATGACGGCATCGATCGCCATATTGCCGAGACCCTCATAGGAGAACAGCCGCTCGACGATGACCGTGCCGCCGATCAGGAAGGTGAACTGCACGCCCACCAGCGTCAGCGTTGGCAGCGCCGCGTTCTTCAACGCCTCGCGCAGGATAACCTGCGTTTCGGAAAAGCCTTTGACCCGCGCGAGCACGACATAGTCGAGGTCGAGCACTTCCTTCAGCGACTGTTTCAGGAGTTGCGCGATGATCGCCGCCAGCGGCAGCGCCAGCGCGATCGCCGGCATCAGCATGTGCTTGAGCAGATCCCAGGTGAGATCGAAGCGGAGCCGAAGTAGGCTCTCGGCCAGATAGAACTGGGTGACGAAGGGCAAATCGAGCTGCGGCGACACTCGCCCCGAAATGTCGAACACCGGGATGAGCACGCCGAACAGCAGGATCAGCACCAGGCCCCACAGGAAATCGGGGATGGAGAGCGTCGCGCCGCTGGCGATGTCGATGCCGGCTTCGACCGCCGTGCCGCGCGAACGCGCACCGAGGATCGCAGCGGAGACGCCGATCGCCACCGCCATCAGCAGCGCGATGGTTGCCAATTCCAACGTCGCCGGCAGCCGGTTGAAGACGAGGCCGAGCACATCCTGGCGCAGCGAGATCGAAGTGCCGAAATCGCCATGCAGCACGCCGGCGAGCCAGATGAAGAACTGCTGCACAATGCTCTTGTCCAGCCCATAGAGCGAGCGCAGACGCGCTATGTCGTCATTGCTGGCGCCGGGCGGCAGCATCATGGCAATCGGGTCGCCGGGCGCCACGCGGATGACGACGAAGACGACGACGGCGACGCCGAACAGCGTGACCAGCATCGTCATCAGACGAACAAGAAATCTCTGCAGCAGCATGCTCGCTGAGCCTAATGCATTCGGCCCCTCACCCGGCCGGATGAGGGGGCCTGCGTCGTTGGAGAAGGTGCGCTGCGCCAGCGCAGCTTCCCAGATGTCATCAGGCCGGGGTCATCAGCGCCGGCAGCAGCGCGCCCGATACATGCTGCACGACATTGACCTTCTTCGAGTGCACGATCGGCTGAGCATACTGCATCAGCGGCAGCACATAGGCCTGCTCGGCGATGTATTTGTCGACGGCCTTCCAGCCGGCGATGCGCTTGGCCTCGTCCTTCTCGCCCCACAGCGGATTGATCATGTCGATCAGGTCCTGGCTGTCCCACACCGAATGCGGGCTAGGTCCATACATGGCAAAGCCGGTCGAGGTGGTCGGATCGCCGATCGCATTCCCCCAGTTGTAGAAGGCGGCCGGCGCCAGCTTGTCGGCGGCCCGCAGCTCGTAATGCTTGGCGATCTCGTAGACCTCGATATTGGCCTTGATGCCGACCTTGCGCCACATGCCGACGATCGCCTGGATCATCTCATAATCCTTGGGCTTGAAGCCCTTGGTCGTTTGGATGGTGAACTTGACCGGCTTCTTGGGCGAATACCCTGAAGCGGCGAGCAGTTCCTTGGCCTTTTCCGGATTGTGCTCGACTTTGATCGACGCGTCGAAGGCCGTGTATTCCGGCGTCTCCAGCGTGGCGATCGGCTGGCCGTAGCCGCGCAGCAGCCGCTTGACCAAGAGCTCCTTGTCCACCGCCATCACAGCCGCTTGGCGGACGTTCTTGTCGAGCATCGCCTCGATGTCGTTGAAGAAGATCATGCCGATGTCGGAGACATTCTTGATCGAGCCGGCGAGTCCGTCCTTGGCGATCAGCCGGTCATATTCTTCATAGGGGATTTCGAGCGTCACCTGCGAGGAGCCGGACTCGACCTCGGCGACGCGGCTTGCCGCGTCGGTGACGAACTTGATCGTCACGTTCTCGAAGGCTGGCTTGGCACCCCAGTAATTCGGATTGGCCTTCAGCCGCAGGAAGGCGTTGCGCTCGAATTTGTCGACCATATAGGGCCCGGTGCCGATCGGCGCCTTCTCGAAGCCTTCCGCGCCTACCTTCTCGTAATAGGCCTTCGGCATGATGTAGCCGGTCAGGAAAGACATCCATTTGAAATAGACCGGATCGAACTGCACGACGTCGGCGGTGATCTTGTTGCCGTCGATCTTGAAGTTGTTGACGTTCTTCCAGACGAACTGGATCGGATTGCCGGTCTTCTCGTCGCCCGCCCGCTGCAGCGACCAGACAACGTCCTCGGCGGTGAAGGGCGAGCCGTCATGCCATTTTACGCCGTCGCGGACCGTCATCGTCACCTTGCTGCGATCGTCGTTCCAACCCCATTCGGTGAGCAGGCCGGGTGTGAAGGAAAGGTCCGGCTTCTGCGGGATGAACTGGTCGAACACCGACTGGTAGAGGCCTTGGATGGTCGGGTTCACCGCCGAAGGCCCGGTCGTCGGGTCCCAGGATGGCAGGTTCACGTTGTAGGCGATGGTGAGCTCGTCCGCCGCCTTGGCTGCCTTCGGCAGTCCGAGTGTCGCCGCGCCAAGCGCTGCTGCGCCAAACCCAAGCAAATCGCGTCTGTTGATGGTCATGGTCGTTCCCCTTGTTGGTTGTCGGTTTTTGACTTTGATTGTCGCGCGGCGTTGTTTATTCGCAAGGTCTGGTGGGCAACCGCGCCTTGTCCATCCTGGAATTCTGCTGCTAGTGCCCTCCCAGCTGTTGCGCCAGCATGAAGCCGGATCCGGCACCGGTGCCGGCGCCGGGCCATGTCGCGGCGCCGGTGAGGTAGAGGTTCGACACCGGCGTGTTCCAGCGCGCGAAGCCGCGCGCCGGACGGAAGAGAAAATTCTGCGCCAAATGGTGGCTGCCGCAGATCTGGTCGCCGCCGACGAGGTTCGGATTCTCGCGCTCGAGGTCGAGCGGCGAGAAGATCGCGCGGCCGAGGATCTTCTGGCGCAAACCAGGCGCATAGCTCTCGATGATGTCGAGCACGCGCTCGGCATAGGCGTCCTTGACCGCGTACCAGGAACCGGGCGCGATCTTGCCGGCGGCATCGCCAAGGATTTCCGCCGGCAGCATGCGCACCTGGACCCAGAGCACGTGCTTGCCTTCTGGCG
This sequence comes from Mesorhizobium sp. M1A.F.Ca.IN.022.07.1.1, assembly GCF_003997575.1. Classification (NCBI taxonomy): domain Bacteria; kingdom Pseudomonadati; phylum Pseudomonadota; class Alphaproteobacteria; order Hyphomicrobiales; family Phyllobacteriaceae; genus Mesorhizobium; species Mesorhizobium sp. M1A.F.Ca.IN.022.07.1.1. The sequence continues at coordinate 1,737 of NZ_RZST01000040.1, read as the reverse complement.
CCCGCCAGGGATCGACGGCGGTCGGCTGTCCTACGACGAGCACCGGCTGATCGGGCAGCACGCCGGCAATCGCCTGCTGATAGGTGCGCGACATGGCATCGAGCGACGGCGCCAGATGCACATAGGCGAAGTGGCGAAGCTCGGCGCCGCCGCTCCAGTCCGGCAGATCGTCCAGTGCCAGATGGATCATCATCGTGCCCGGCGCATGGCGGAACTTTTTCATCGCCGCGTCGAAGCCGGCATCGCCGGATCCGTCCGGCAGCAGCTTGCCAGTCAGCGCCTTGGGCGCGACGCCGGCAATGACGGCCTTGCTGGCGACATGGAAATCGCCGGAGGCGAGCCGCACGCCGGTCGCGCGGCCGCCGGCGACGGTGATCTCCGCCACCTCCGCGCCGGCCATGATCTTGCCGCCGGCCGCTTTGACCATGCCGACAAGCGCGCGGATGATGGTGTCGGCGCCGCCCTTGCCGAGCACCATGCCAAAACTCTGGTTGGCCATTGATTCCAGATAAGGGAACACGGCGCCGCCGGCGATGTCGGGCGCGAAGTCGAGATGCATGCCCCAGGCGGCGAGCGTGGTTTGCACGTGCGGCGTCTCGAAATTGTCCTCGAGCCACGCGCGGGGGGAAGACAGCAACAAGCGGCCGGTATCGAGCGCGCCGCCAATGCCTTTCTTGCGCCAAAGATTCCAGGCCGTGCCGGCGAGCGCGCGCGGGTTCATCGGCGATCCGAGCAGCCGAAACAGATGCTCCGCCTCGCCCGGGAAGGCGCCGACCAGCCGGCGCCATGTAGCGGCATCGGCCGCGGAGAAGGCGGCGAGCCGCGATGTCGTCTTCTCGGGATCGTTGCTGACGCCAAACCATCTTCCATCCGGGAAAGCGCTGGCGAAACAGTCGGCGACGGGCGAAAATTCCAGCCCGTGACTTTTCAATTCATTTGCATATTTCCGGTGGAAGGCCGAGCCGGCGAACAGGCTCAGGTTCATCGCGCCGAAGTCATGCCTGAAACCGGGAAGCGTGTATTCCGCGGTCCGAACCGCGCCGCCGATAGTTGCGTTGCGCTCGAAAACCGCGGTTTTCCAGCCTTTGAGCGACAGATGCGCGGCGCAGGCCAGACTGTTGTGGCCCGCACCGACAAAGATGGCGTCGAACTCGCTCACGCCCTGCCCCCAAAATGCTTTATGCTTAAAGATAATTGCAGATGCATATGTTTTCGTCTAGTAGGATATTAAGGGCCGCAACGAGCCTTGATGAGCACGAACAAGAGGGAACGAAGACAATGGACACGCAGAAACTCCTCGGCGAGGTCGCCGGCCAGCTGCTTTCGGGCGCCATCAAGGTGGTCGACCTGTCGGCGCCGCTCGGGCCCAACACGCCGCTGATCAAGCTGCCGCCGGAGCTTGCCGTCGACACGCCGAAGGTCGAGATCCACCCCATTTCAAAGTATGACAAGAACGGTCCGTGGTGGGCCTGGAACTGGCTGAAGCTCGGCGAGCATTCGGGCACGCATTTCGACGCGCCGCAGCACTGGATCACCGGCAAGGACTATCCGGACGGCGCCACCGACACCATCCCGGCGCAGAATTTCGTCGGCCCGGTCAATGTCATCGACTGCTCAGTGGAAGCCGCCGCCGATCACGATTTCCTTCTCACCGTCGACCACATCAAGACGTGGGAGGCCAAGCATGGCACCATCAATGCCGGCGAATGGGTGGTGATGCGCACCGACTGGTACAAG
>NZ_RZST01000409.1:0-4667 GCF_003997575.1 Mesorhizobium sp. M1A.F.Ca.IN.022.07.1.1 | reverse complement strand
CCCTTGCGCGGCGCCAGCTCCACATCGCTAACCAGCTTCGCGCCGCCCTCGCGCCGCTCCAGCGTGATCTTGCGGCTGTGGAAGGCTTCCAGCTCGGCGCGGTGGGCGACGCTGATGACGGTGACCTTCGGCAATGCCTGGACCACCGTCTGCATCATCTTGTCCTGGCTCTTCTCGTCCAGCGCCGAGGTCGCCTCGTCCAGCACGACGATGTCTGGCTCGTGCAGCAGCAGGCGCGCGAAGGCGAGGCGCTGCTTTTCGCCGCCGGAGAGCGTCTGGTCCCACGGCGCCTCTTCCTCGATCCTGTCCCGCAGGTAGCCGAGGCCGACCTTGTCGAGGGCGGCGTCGATCTCGTCCACCGTCCAGTTGTCGGCGGCGGCCGGATAGGCGACCGCGCGCCGCAGCGTGCCGGTCGGGATGTAGGGGCGTTGCGGCAACATGAACAGCCGCTTGCCGGCATGGAAATTGACGCTGCCGCCGCCCCAGGGCCACAGGCCCGCGACAGCCCGCACCAGCGTCGACTTGCCGGTGCCGGATTCGCCGGCGACCAGCACCCGCTCGCCCGGGTTGATCTCGACCTTCGTCTCCTTGACCACGCCGGTGCCGTCGTTGAGGGTGACGGAGAGATCGTCCAGGCTGAGCATGGCGCCGTTTTGCGTCTCGCCGCGCCGGATGCGCCCAAAGGACTCGCTCTCTTCGGCGCGCTCCAGCCCGTCGAGCGACATCATCAGCGAAGCGACGCGGCGCGCCGAGGCGTTCCAATCGGCCAGGCGCGGATAATTGTCGACCAGCCAGCCGAACGCGCCTTGCACGATGGCAAAGGCGGAGGCCGCCTGCATGACCTGGCCGAGCGACATCGAGCCTTCGAGGAATTTCGGCGCGCAGAGCAGCACCGGCACCACCGGCGCGAACAGCATCGACCCTTGCGAGACAATCGCGGTGCGCATGTGCTGTCCGGTCAGCAGCGCCCATTGCCTCAGCACATGGCCGAAATTCCTGTCGATTCCGCTGCGCTCCTCCGCCTCTCCGCCGAGCAGCGCGATGCTCTCGCCGTTTTCGCGCACGCGTGTCAGCGTATAGCGGAATTCGGCTTCCGCCTGGTTCTTGCGCTCCGAAAGCTGCACGAAATGGCGGCCGATGACCACCATCGAGGTCGAGGTGATGGCGGCGTAGATGACCGCGGTGACGACGAGGAAGCCGGGGATGGTGATGCTCTCGCGGCCGAGCGGCAAGGTGAGCGCGCCGCCGATGGTCCACAGCACGACGATGAAGGTCGAGGCCGCCAGAAAGGCGTTGAGGACGCCGGAGATGAAATCGACGGGGGACTCGGTGGCGATGCGCAGATCTTCGGTGAGACGGGCTTCGGGGTTCGAGTGGTCGCCGGCGACGAGGTTGAGCTGATAGTAGCGGCCGCTGGCCAGCCAGCGCGCGATGACAGATGTGGTGAGCCAGGAGCGCCAGCGGCGCTGGATCGTCATGCGCAGATAGACCTGAACGACGACGAGGCTGGCGCTTCCGGCAACCAGCGGCACGAAGACGGCGCTCAGCATATAGACGGTGTGGACATTGCGCTGCTCGATGGCGTCGAAGAACGCGCGGTTCCAGACATTGATGCCATACTGGAAGCCGACATTGACGCAGATCAGCACCAGCAGCCCAATCGTAAACGGCCATGCGAGCTTGTCGCCATTCCGGCCCCAGTAGCCGCGCCCGCTGATCCAGAACCGCCTAAACAGGTACTTCCTGCGCGCCTGCTCGGCCTCCTCGGGCGTCAGCTTCGGACCGGGCTCGACGGATTCCGGCGGCGGCGGCGCCGGTTCGCCGACGGCCTCCGGCGTCGCTTCGGCCGGCTCCTCGTGCTCGGGCGATTGCTTCGGTTGCGACTTCTCTTCGCGGGGTCTTTCCGGATGCAAGCTTTCCGGCGGCGACTTTTCCGGCCGCGTCTTGCCCGGGGATGCTTTCGCTGCGCCCGTCTTTGCGGGGCGCGACTTCCCGGCACCGCGCGGCTGGGCGCCGTCGGCCGATCTTGGCTTGAGCTTTGCTTCAGACATCAGCCGACAACGGCTCAAAAATCAGAAGGTTTCACGATCTCGGCGAGAGATGTTGCCTGCCCGCTCGGGCCTCGACCTCACCTCACCCGGCAAAACCCCGCCGCGCGGCGGCCATGCCTTCCCACATCAGCTTGATCCCGAGCGCGCCGACCACGGCGCCGGCGGCGCGGTCGATCCAGTGCTTGGTGCCGAGATAGGCCGCGCGCGGCCGGCTGGAGGAAAAGGCGAAGGCGACGACCGCGTACCAGACGAATTCGTTGAGGAAGAGCAGCGGCGGCAGGACGAAGAGCATCCAGAGCGGCGGCGAGGCCGGCAGCATGGCCGCGAACATCGAGGCGTAGAAGATCGCCGTCTTCGGATTGGCGAGCTGGACCAGAAGCGCGCGACGCAGCGCCCGCCAGAACGAGCCGGCGCGCGCCGAGGCATCGTTCGCGATCTCGATCGGCTGATTGGCGCCGCGCCAGATCTTTATGCCGATCCACAGCAGATAGGCGCCGCCGGCGACGCGCAGGAAAATGTCCAGCCAGGCGACCTGGACGAGCAGCGCGGTCAGGCCCGCGACCGCGATGATGGCGAAGATGAAGCCGCCGATGCCCATGCCGATCGCCGCTGCTAGGCCGTCACTGCGCTCGCCGGCGACCGCGATGCGCGAGACGACGACGAAGCTCGGCCCCGGGCTCATCGCCCCCAGCAGGAAAACGCCAAGGATGGAAAGGATGGTTGCAATCTCGGACAAGGCTTCCTCCGCAGGCGGCTGCAATTCCCTGCGCAGTACAATGCACGCGCCGCGCGCCTTGTCACCATCCTGGCGGGCGATCGGCGAGCGCGAGCATGCCGAGACGGCGTCTGGTCAGGCTGGAGCCGCGCCCTATGTCTTCCGCGGCCCGTCCAGCCATCGGGCAAAACACCGCCTTTGCGGAACAGGCGGCAACTGCTTGGGTTGGCAGCCGTGTTCAGCAGTCGTACGGTATATGGCGGAAGTGCCTCTGCACACGGGGAGACTTCAGATGAAAGCTGCTGCAGAACGCGACCCTCGCAGGCGCGAGCTTTTGAAGGATCACGGCCCAGCCGGACTGGCCGCGAAGTCTGTTTCCGGCCGTGCCGCGGCCCAGCGGCGCCGACGACGCGCCGCCCACAGTCAAGACGTCCCGCCGATCCGTTCGCGCCAAGCATGATCCGTTCCAGTGCTTTCCTTCCCTAGACCGAGGCGAGGCCGCTCGCCGCTCTGGATAGGCCTGATCGCAACGCTCTCCGGCTGCGCGGGCGGGGTGCTCGACCCGCAGGGCCCGATCGGCGCGGGCAACCGCACGATCCTGCTCAACTCGCTGGCGGTCATGCTGGTCATCGTCATTCCGACGCTGGTGGCGCTGCTTTTGTTTGCCTGGATGTTCCGTGCCTCCAACCGCAACGCGCGCTACGAGCCGGAATTCACCTATTCGGGCCGCATCGAGCTGATCGTCTGGTCGATCCCGACGCTCACCATCCTCTTCCTCGGCGGGCTGATCTATTACGGATCCTACCATCTCGACCCGCGCCGGCCGATCGCCTCCAGCCAGCCGCCGCTCGACATCCAGGTGGTGGCGCTCGACTGGAAATGGCTGTTCCTGTACCCCGACCAGGGCGTCGGAACGGTCAACCAGCTGGTCATCCCGGCCGGCGTTCCCGTACGTTTCAAGCTGACCTCGGCCAGCGTGATGAACACCTTCTTCGTGCCGCAGCTCGGCAGCATGATCTATGTCATGAACGGCATGCAGACCGAGCTCAACCTGCAGGCCGACCGCGAGGGCGACTATCTCGGCCTGTCGGCGCATTTCAGCGGCGATGGCTTCTCCGACATGAATTTCCGCGTGCGCGCGGTCCCGCCCGACGAGTTTGCGCGCTGGGCCTCTTCGCTGCATGGCGCCGGCGGCGTGCTCAACGCCCGCGCCTATGGCGAGCTTGCCAGGCAGAGCATCAACGTGCCGCCGGCCTCGTTCGGCGTCGTGCAGGACGGCCTGTTCGACGCGATCGTGCGCCAGACGCTGCCGCCCGGTCCGGGTCCCGCCGAAACCGCCGCCGGCGAGCCGCAGGTAAGCCCCAAGGCCCAGCCCAAGGCCGGGACGCCGGCGCCTGCCCAACAGCCGCAGCCGAAAGCGGGAGGATGACGATGCTCGGCAAGCTCGACTGGTCTGCCATTCCCCTCGATGAGCCCATCCCGCTGGGCGCCGCGCTTGTCGTCTTCCTGGCGGCCGCCGCGGTGCTGATCTGGGTCACGGTGAAAGGATACTGGCCCTATCTCTGGGACGAATGGATAACTTCGGTCGACCACAAGCGCATCGGCGTCATGTATATCGTTCTGGCGGCGCTGATGCTGCTGCGCGGCTTCGTCGATGCGGTGATGATGCGCACGCAGCAGGTGCTCGCCATCCACGGGCCAGGCTACCTGCCGCCCGAGCATTACGACCAGGTCTTTTCGGCCCACGGCACGATCATGATCTTCTTCGCCGCGATGCCCTTCGTCATCGGGCTGATGAACTTCGTCGTGCCGCTGCAGCTCGGCATCCGCGACGTCGCCTTTCCGACGCTGAATTCGGTGAGTTTCTGGCTGACGGCGACCGGCGCGCTCCTGGTCAACAT
>NZ_RZST01000408.1:0-4678 GCF_003997575.1 Mesorhizobium sp. M1A.F.Ca.IN.022.07.1.1 | reverse complement strand
AGCGTCTGGTACGCGCTCAACGCGCAGGACGGCGTCGGCGCGATCCGCATCGGCCAATGGACAGCTTTTCCTGAAATCGGCACGGAAGGCTCCGACCCCTACTCCAAGGCGCGCGTGGCGCGTGAGGGCGTGCTGGCGCTCGGCCGGGCGGAAGGGTTGTCCTTCGTCGCCGAGCGCGATGAAGCTGGCCAACCGCTGAAGCGGGAATGCGCCTATTCGATCGAAGGCGGCTACCCGACGGCCCGGTTCTGGACGCTTTATGCCGCCGACCAGTCGCTCGGCGTCATCGACACCGGCAAGGCGAGACAGGCGGCCCTGCAATCCTACGAAGTGCTGCGCCGGCCCGACAATTCGGTCGTCATCTCCGTCGGCGACCGCCCTGCCCCGGGCAACTGGCTCCTGACGGCTGGCTTCGGCAAGATGTTTTTCGTGCTGACCTTCTACGACACGCCGATCGCGAGCAGCACCGGGCTTTCCGACGTGACGCTGCCGCGCATTCTGAAGGCGGGCTGCCATGCGTAGCCTGCTGCACGCCCTGGTCCTCGGCCTGCTCGGCGCCGGTATCGTGCATATCGCGGTGCTGTTTTTGGTGCCGGAATTTTCCGAGCGCGATGCCTGGTCGCGGCTGGCAATGGCCTCCGACCTCTACAAGATGACGCGCCTGGACGCGGAGGTCGCTGGTGCGCCTGTGGTGAAGTCGGTCGACCCCATGTTCTACGCGGCCGCCTGCCGCTTCAATCTCGCCGACGGGCTGGTGCGGATCCGGGCGCCCGGCGACGTGCCGTTCTGGTCGGCCTCGGTGTATGACCGCAGCGGCCACAACATCTATTCCTTCAACGACCACAATGCGAACAGCGAGAAGCTCGATGCCGTGGTGCTGACACCGGCGCAGATGATCGACGTGCGGCGCGATCTTCCCGAGGACTTGCAGGGCGCGATCTTTGTCGAGGCGCCGATCGACGAGGGAATCTTTGTCGTCCGCGCCTTCGTGCCGGACGATAGCTGGAAGCCGATCGTGTCGCGCTTTCTCGAACAGAGTGCCTGCGAGCTGCAGGAATACTGAAGAGTCAGCTCAGTGATGCGGCACTAGTGGCCGTGGCGACACAGGCTTGTCCGGGCCGTCTGGACGCGCCCCGCCGACCTGCGGCTGTGGCTCATAGCGGACGCCGGGGAAGATGATGACAGCCGCTGCCGTGTCGGTGTCGTGGGTTACTCGATTGACGGGTGCCGCTCGCGGCACGAAAGACAAGACCATGCCCATGGTTCGCGTATTCCTCTCGGTTTGACCGGAGCACAACGCAACGCCTCCAAAATCGATTAAGGCGGGCAGAGGGTTAACGGAGCGCTAACGGATCGCGGCTAATTTGATGTTTGTTCCCTGGAGACGCGAAACCGGCCCGGCCGGAGGCGCGGGGCCGGGTCTGTGTCGAGTATCGGGCGTATCCTCCGTGTCTTCTTCGGATTTCAGGCACATCGCTATCCGGACCGAAGCGGGAAAAGCCGAAAGGCTGTTCCGCGCCGCCGTGTCGGCCTTCTGCTCGCTGACGCGCCCGTCGCGGCGCGAAATCGCCCAACTCGAGGATCTGACGCTGCCGCTGTTCGACGAAGTGTCGGTCGAATCGCGCCGCTATGTCGCCGCCGCCCTTTCCGAATGCGAATATGCGCCGGCCGCGTTGGTGCGGCGGCTGGCCGAGGAGCCGGTCGAGATCGCGGCGCCGCTGCTTACCCGCTCGAACGCGCTGAGCGACATCGACCTCATCGCGCTGATCGGCCGCCATGGCCTGCCGCACGCGCGCGCAATCGCTCGCCGCAAGGAACTCAACGCAACCATCGCCCACCTGATCCGCGCGCTGGAGAAGCCGACGCTGGTCAACACGCGGCCGCCGGAGACGGTCACGAAGCTCGCGCCGGTGAAACCGGCGCCAGCTTCCGCAACAGAAGACAACCGCCCGGATCCCGGCGTGCCTGAGGAAAACGCGCGGCGACGCCTGCGCTCGATGATGCGGCCCGCCGGCGAAAGTGCCGCTGTCAACCTGTTCCTCGGACAGCCGACTTATCTGAAGCTGCGCGAGACGGCGCTGACGGGCAACCTTGCTTTCTTCCAGACAGCGCTTGCCGATGCGCTCGACATCGATTTTGCCACAGCCCGCTCGATCACCGAGCAATCGGGCTACGCAGCGCTGCTTGCGGCGCTCAAGGCGCTCGACCTAAGCGAAGACAGGGCCTTCCTGATCGCGGTCGCGGTCCATCCCGGCGAGTTTCCGCATCCCCAGGCAATCCGTCTGTTCCTCGACCGCTATCGGCTGCTGCATCGCGAGGCAGCGCTCGACAAGGTGCGGGCCTGGAAAGCCGAAACGCTGTCTCGGGCGATCCGCGGCAATGCCATCGAGACAGGGCGCCACGCATCGAACAGCGATGACAAGGCCGCCGGCCGCAAGGCGTCCTGACCCAATTCCAGGGAAAGTGCACAGCGTTTCCGTGGCCGGTCGGGACGCCGGGCCGCCGCCTCTATTCCGCCTTCACGGACACAAGCTCCTCGACCGGAACGGAGCCGGCCTCGATCTCGACCACCCAGATGTCGGGATCGAATCTCTTTTCCTTTTCCAGCCTTGCATCGAATGCCGAGCTATCGTCGCCAGAATCGAGCAAGGTGAAGAAGCGCTCGTCGGGCTTGGCCGAATCGTAGCTCGTTTGCGGCGCCGGTCCGTACAGAGCCACTTCGCCGAGCCGGTCGCGCGACAACACGAAGACGGCGCCGGCCTCGGTCGCGCCGCGCTTGACCACGGCAGCAAAACCGCCGGCGGTGAAGACACGGCGCAGAAGGGCCGATACCCACAGATCGGTAGTCACGCGCATGGCAGGGTTCCGGATGGCATGCCCGGTTCCTTACAGCATCGGCAATGGAACCGAAAAGCCGGCAGCCCTCAGTTTGTGAGGCCGATCTCGCGCATCTTGGCATAGACCACTTCGTCCGGCTCGCCGGTCTCGGGCAGGCCGAACAGCGCCTGGAATTCCTTGATTGCAGACCTGGTGCGGGCGCCTACGACGCCGTCGAGCTGCATATCGTCATTGCCGAAGGCCTTCAGGCCAGCCTGGATCTTGACGATGCGGGCGTCGGGCGCCTGCGTTGCGCCGCTGGCCTGGGCGGCGACCGGAATGGCCGCTGGTCCGGCGGCCTGGGCCGTCGCCCTGTCGGCCGGTCTCGGGGCCGGATGCGGAATGGCCGCAGTCGTTTGCCTGGCGCCAAGCTGATCGAGCAGCGCGCCGTCGACATCGCCGGAGGCGGGCAGCCCGACCTTGAGCTGATAGGCCTGGATAGCCTTGCGCGTGGCTGGGCCCGTGAGGCCGTCGACGGTGCCGTCGTAGAAATTGAGGTCCTTCAATATGCCCTGCACCTGCTGGACGACCGGATCGGGCTTGGGAGCGGGCTGCGCCTGCCGCACGATGTTGATGGTGGTCTCCGGCTCATCCGAGACGGCATGCGGGAAATTCTCGATGCTCCTGGTGGCGAAGAAGGCGCCCGTGTGCGGAAAAGGCTGGTACCAGAGCGCGTTGGCCGAAACGTAGAAGAGCGTCACCAGGAAGGCGGTCGAGCCGCCGACCAGAACCGGATTGCGCGAGATCATCTGGCCGACCGCCGCAGCGCTCTCGGCAAGCAAGCCGCGCTCGGGTTCGACCACTTTAGGCCGTCTTGCGGAGCGAGCCATTGCTGTCCCCATTTGCATCCCCCTTCGGCTTTGCAATCGGCACGGGCAGCACGTCGGCCGGCGCGCCCGAGCGCCGCTTCGGTCCGTTCACCGGCAGGCTGATCGTCACCGTCGTGCCTTCGCCCGGGGCGCTCTCGATCGACATCGTGCCCTCATGCAGCGCCACCAGCCCCTTGACCAGCGACAGGCCGAGCCCGGTTCCCTCGAAGCGGCGCGTATAGTCGTTCTGGATCTGCATGAACGGCTTGCCGAGGTTGGCCATATCCTCGTCGGCGATGCCGATGCCGGTGTCACTCACCCAGAAATGCAGCCGCGAGCCGACCCGCTTGGCGCCGATCACCACGCTGCCGCCGTCAGGTGTGAACTTCACGGCGTTCGAAACGAGATTGATCAGGATCTGCTGCACGGCGCGGCGATCGGCATTGATCTCGCCGGCGTCAGGCGCGATCTGCGCGCCAAGCGCGATGCTCTTGGCCTCCGCCAGGGGCCGCATCATCGAGCGGCACATGTCGGCGGCATCGGCGAAGCGGAACGGCTCGAGCTCGGTGGCATAGGCGCCTGCCTCTATGCGCGAGACATCGAGGATCGAGGTGACGACGGACAAAAGATGCTGGCCGGACTCCCTGACCAGGGCGACATATTCCTTTTGGCGCGGATCGCGGAAGGCGCCGAACATCTCGTGCAGCAGCATGTCGGAGAAGCCGATGATGGCATTGAGCGGCGTGCGCAGCTCGTGGCTGACCACCGCCAGGAAACGCCCCTTGGCCACTTCGGCGGCAGCCGCAGCCTCCCTCGCCGTGGCAAGCTCTTCGCGGAGCGCGGCGATCTCGTCATTCTCACGAAGGACGAAGGTGAAGATGTCCTGCTCTCGCGCGCCGCGCAGCAATTCAAGGCGGAACGGGCGGAAATTGTCGGCCGAGCCGCCACCGTCGCGCGGCAAGCGGATGCGCAGGTCGAGCCGGCGCTTCGGC
>NZ_RZST01000407.1:0-4680 GCF_003997575.1 Mesorhizobium sp. M1A.F.Ca.IN.022.07.1.1 | reverse complement strand
GCCGGCACTCACCTTCAACGGCCTGGCGTCCGGCTTGTCGACAATCTCCTGAGGCACGTCGAGCAGGTCGAACATGTGCTCGATATCGGTCAAGCCCTGGCGGATTTCGCGATAGATGAAGCCGATGAAGTTGAGCGGCACCGACAGCTGCATCAGCATGGCGTTGATGAAGACGAAATCGCCGACCGACTGCGTGCCGGCCTGCACCTCCAGCGCCGACATGCACATGACGACGACCGTGCCGAGGCCGAAGATGAGACCCTGGCCGAAGTTAAGCCAGCCGAGCGAGGTCCAGGTCTTGGTGGCGGCGGTTTCATAACGCGCCATCGAGCGGTCGAAGCGCTCGGCTTCCATGCGCTCATTGGTGAAATATTTGACCGTCTCGAAATTCAAGAGCGAGTCGATCGCCTTGGTGTTGGCGTCGGTGTCGCTTTCGTTCATGTCGCGGCGGATCGAGATGCGCCAGTCGCTGGCCTTGACCGTGAACCAGACATAGATCCACACGGTGACCGCGACCACGGCGACGTATTTCCAGCCATAGGTGTAGGCGAAAATGCCGGCCGTCAGCGCGAATTCGAGAATGGTCGGCGCCGTGTTCAGCATGACAAAGCGCACGATCGTCTCGATGCCCTTGGTGCCGCGCTCGATGATGCGCGACAGACCGCCGGTGCGGCGCTCAAGATGGAAGCGCAGCGACAGCTGATGCATGTGGACGAAGGTGCGGAAAGCAAGCTGGCGCACCGCGTATTGGCCGACGCGGGCAAACAGCGCGTCGCGCAGCTGGTTGAAGCCGAGCTGGACCAGCCTCAGCACATTATAGGCGATGACCAGCATCACCGGCGCGAGCATGAAGGCGGGCAGCGGCGGCGGCGTCTTCGAGGCGTGGGCGAGCGCATCGGTTGCCCATTTGAAGAAATAGGGGCCGGCGACCAGGGTGACCTTGGCGACGACGAGAAGCAGCGTCGCCCAGGTGACGCGGGCTCTCAAGTCGGCACGGTCGGCCGGCCACATATAGGGCCACAGATTGCGCAGAGTGGTGAGGGTGCCGGTTTCGGCGGAGACGGTCTTGTCGGCCATTTTGTTCTTAGCTTTCTTTCATGCTTTCGCCGCAGCAGGAATCGACCAGGGCCGCGAGCGACGCCGAGACCTCGGCGAGCGTAGCGCGGTCCACCGCGTAGCGTGAACGCTGGCGATCCGCCTCGAAGCGGACGAGCCCTGCTTCGACCAGGATCTTCAGATGCTGCGAAACGGTCGACTGGGCGAGATCGAGATGATCGACCACCTCGCGGCAGGAGCAGCAGCTACTGGCCGAGAGATGCTTCAGGATCTCAATGCGTGCCGGATGCGACAGCGCCGCGAACCGCGTGGCGATGCCGCGGCTGTCGAGGGCTCGGCTATTGAGGGCGCGGTTGACGGATAGGGATTCGGTCATCGTTCATCGCCGATAAACGATGGAGGATGAGAGGGCAAGCCAGGCGGATGGGTAGCACGGTAGGAAGTGTCGAACGCCGGCGTCCCTCTGCCCTGCCGGACATCCCCACGAGGGGGATTGCGCTCTTACTCCGTCTTTGGCGCCGTCATCTGGTCACCCATGGCCTTCATGTCGGCCGGCTCGCCTTCCTTCGACTTGCCGGGGACCTTGAAGACCTGACCGGGCCAGATGCGGTCGGGATTGCGGATCTGATCCTGGTTGGCGAGATAGATGGTCGAGTAGCGCACGCCATGGCCATAGACGCGCCGCGAGATGCGCCAGAGCGTATCGTTGCGGCGGATGATGACGGCTCCATCGACGTGTTCGAGCTTCGGCGCCATGGTTTCAGGCACGTCGGCCGCAGGATTCGCTTCGGCGACCTCGGCCGACGTGTCGGCGGTCGCGGCGGGCTTGCCCGCTTCGTCGGTAGCGGTGGCCGGCGCCGTCGTCTCGGCGGGATTGGCCGCCCCGGACTTCGCCTCCGCGGGCTGGGACCCCGCACCCTGGGCGAGCTTGCTGTCGGCGGGCTTGGTCTGGTTGGGCGCGACGGCGGCAATCGACTCGCCGGGCTCGCGTTCGAACGGGACAGCGGCGCGGGCGACGACCTTGACGCCGTCGTCGGCCAGGCCGTCGACATGAATGGTGTGGTTGCCGACCGGAATGTCGCGCGCCGCCTCGATCAGGAAATGGCCGTCAGGCGAAGTTTTCGCCTCGCCAAGCAGTACATCGTCGGCATAGGCGCGCACCTTGCGGCCGGGATCGGCCCTGCCCGCGACGAAGATCTTGCCGCCGTCGATCTCAACCGCCTCGACGGCGATCTTCGGTTCGTCTGCGGCGGCGTTCTGGGTCGCGGGAGCCGAAGCCTGATCCGTAGCTGCCGGTGCCGTTGCAGCCGGCGGCGCCGCCGGGGCAGACGCCGCCGGCGCGGTTGCGGCCGGGACCTGCGGATCCGGGGCGGCTGCCTGACCGGTGGCGGCAGTTGCCGCCGGCTTGGCCGCGGGCTGCGGAATAGTCAGCAATTCGGACGGCTTGCCGGGCTCCTCGACCATCGCCAGCACCTGGCCGGTCGGGCTCTGCGGCACCGAGACGACGGCGGTCTGCGCCGAGGCGACGGCGACGCCGCCAGCGGTCGAGCGCAGCGTGATCGTGTAGTCGCCCGGCTTCAGCGGATCGTCGAGCACGATGGCGAAGGCACCATCGGGACCGGCATCGGTCGAGCCGAGCACCGTGCCGCCGTTCAGGACCTCGACCTTGGCATTGGGCGCCGCGCTGCCGGCGACGACAATCGAGCCATTGCCTTCGACGCGCACGACATCGAAGGTTGGCAGCGTGGGTCCTGCGGCGGCCGGCGCCTGAGCGGCCGGGGCGGATTCCGCCGGGGCCGTCGCGTTGTTGGCAGGCGCCGTTGCATTGTTGGCGGGCGCCATCTTGTTGGCCGGCGCCATCGTGTTGTTGGCCGGCGCCATTGTATTGGCCGGGGCTTGCGCCTGCGGTACGCGCGCCTCGGTGGAGGTGCTTGAGGATTCGGCCGGCTTCGTGCCTGCCTGCGGCAGCGACGCGACCTGCGGCGGATTCTGCTTGTTGATGTATGGGTCGAGCGCGCCCGACCCGTAGGCGACTGCCGCGACGACGGCAACGCCGCCCGCCGCGAACAAAAACGCCTTGGAAGAATTGATAGCCATAATCTTTTCTGCCCCTTAGCCACCTAACGCCGGTCTAGCGTGTTTTCACCAAGCTCACAAGAAAAAGCCCGTCCTTGGGCTTGACCGCGCCAACCGTCCCTATCACCAATCATGACATGAACACGATTCGATCCGTCTGCGTCTATTGCGGTTCGTCTCCGGGCCGCGACGAGGCCTATGTCAAGGCCGGCCACCTGCTCGGCCGCTCGCTGGCGAAGTCCGGCCTGCGCCTGATCTATGGCGGCGGCACCAAGGGAATCATGGGCGCCGTCGCAGACGGGGCACTCAAGGCCGGCGGCAAGGTGACCGGCATCATCCCGCGCTTCCTGATCAACAAGGAGGCGACCGAGACCGCTCTCGACAAGCTCGACGAGCTGGTGATCACCGACAACATGCACGAGCGCAAGCACAGGATGTTCGAGAAATCCGACGCCTTCGTGGCGCTGCCGGGCGGCATCGGCACGGTCGAGGAGATCGTCGAGATCATGACCTGGGCGCAACTCGGCCATCACCGCAAGCCGATCGTGTTCGCCAACATCAAGGCCTTCTGGGACCCGATGCTGGCGCTCATCGAGCACATGTCGGGCGAAGGCTTCATCCACACCGCACATAGGGTGAAGCCGCTGGTGGTCAACGACCCCGAGGCCATCGTCGCCGCCATCATGGTGGCGGGCTCGTCGGTCGACGCGCCGACGGAAGGTGTGCAGGCGGTGATCGACAAAATGTAAGGTGAATGGTGAATAGTGCGGATCGCGTGAGGCGAAATCTGTCCACCGCCAGATAGCAACCATTCGCTATTCACCATTCACCGTTCACCGTCCTCCTCAAATCCTCAATCACCGCCCTCCGGTCATTGCGCCGCCAGGCGAGATGGATTTCAACGCTGCGCTTGAACCATGGCAGGTCGCGAAAGACGATGCCGGCCGGCGCAGCGCTTTGCAGGCTTTCCTGTACCGTCGCTAGGCCCAGCCCGGCGCTGACCAGGCCGAGCGAGGTCAAGGGATCGGCCGTCTCGTAGGCGATGTCGGGCACGAAACCGACCTCCATGCAGGCCGCCAGGAACTGCGCGCGGTTGGTGTCATCGGGTTGGCGCACGACGGTGATCCAGACGCGGGCGTCAAGATGGCGGGGCCTGATGTCGCTCGCATCGACAAGCGGATCGCCTTCGGGGATCGCCAGCACCAGCGGTTCGCGCCGCACCAGCATGCTCTCGATATCCGGATCGCCTTGCGGCGCCGGCGCGTAGACGAATCCGAGGTCGAGCACGCGCTGGCGCAGATCCTCGAACTGCGCGGCCGTGCGGCGGCTTCTCAGTTGCAGATGAAAATCCGGCCGCTCGCGGCGGAATTCCCTGAGCATCGCGGCGATCAGCCCGGCATGCACCGCCCCCTCGACGTAGCCGATGGCGAGGCTGCCGGTCGCGCCGCTTGCAAGCTTGCGGCCGAGCTCCTCCAGCCGCGCGGCATTGACGAGCAGAGCGAGCGGCTCGGCAAGGAAAGCACTGCCCGCGGCGTTGAGACGGACGCG
>NZ_RZST01000406.1:0-4688 GCF_003997575.1 Mesorhizobium sp. M1A.F.Ca.IN.022.07.1.1 | reverse complement strand
CCGCAGCGCCGAGCTCCGCCAGCCGCTTCACCGCCGTCGGCGGCATCGGCGGCGGGTTCGGCGCGCGCGAGGCCTCGACCAGCAGCTCGTCGCAGGCGGTCTCGGTCTCGCCGATCAGCCGCTGCATGAACTCCTCCTTGTCGAGCCCCGGAGGAATCGGCGGCAGGAAACGGGCCTTTATGGTGCCCGGATAACGCATGAACTTGCGGCGCGGCCAGTAGAGGCCGGCGACATGGGCGACCGGCACCACGGGAACGCCCAGCTGGGTATAGAGCTCGACGATGCCGTATTTGTAGGACGGCTCGGCGCCCGGTGGGCGACGAGTGCCTTCCGGGTAGATGATAAGCTGACGCGGGTTGCGCGCCATCTCCTGCCTTGTCGCGGCAACGACCGCTTTCAGCGCCTTGGAGCGGCTGCCGCGGTCGACCGGGATCATGCGCATCTTCATGATGTACCAGCCGAAGAAGGGGATCCAGGTCAGTTCCCGCTTCAGGATATACAAGGCGTCGTCGAGATAAGGAAAAAAGGCGATCGCGTCCCAGAAGGACTGATGCTTCGGCGCCAGGATGAAGGACCCCTCAGGCAGGTTCTCGGCGCCCGTGATTTCGCTCCCGGTGCCGGCGATCTTGTCGTAAAGCCACATCGAGGTGCGCGACCAGAATTTCGGCACGAACCAGGCGCGGTGGCGGGGCGACAGGAAATAGAAGGGCGTCCAGAAGATCATCTGAACGACCAGGCTGAGATAGAAGGCAAGGTTGAACGCCAGCGAGCGGATGATGAGCATGCGGCAAAGGGCCCGGTGTGGAGGTGAGCGTTGGTTACACCAAGCGCGGGCAAAAAGGAAACGGCGCGACGGTGGGGCGCATCACAGCGAGCGCGCCAGCCGCTCCTTCAGGCGGGGCGCCGCGAAATCGAGGAAGGCCCGAAGCTTCACCGGCAGCAGGCCCTGACCGGCATGCACGAGATGGACCGGCCAGGGCGGCGGCTCGAACGGCTCGAGCACGACATGAAGCGCGCCGGCGCGCACCGCGGCGTCCGCCTGATAGGAGAGCACCTTCGTCAGGCCGAGGCTGGCGATCGCCGCATCGATTGCTGCCTCGGCGGTGTTGAGCTGCAGCCGCGAGCGGACCGGAACCACGGTTTCGCTCTTGCCGGTGCCGAAGCTCCACGTCGCGGGAGAGGCAAGCCCTTCGAAGGTGATGCAGTTGTGGCCTGAAAGGTCGCGCGGTTCGAACGGCGTGCCATGCTTCGCAAGATATGCCGGGCTGGCGCAGACGATGCGGCGGAACTGGCCGACGCGCGTTGCGACCATGGCCGAATCCGGCAGCGCGCCGATGCGCACGGCAAGATCGATATGCTCCTCGATCAGATGCGTGATCCGATCGGACAGCGTCAGGCGGATGTCGACGTCGGGATAGGCGGCCAGAAAATCTGTAACAATCGGCAGCACATGCAGGCGGCCGAAGACGACCGGCGCAGTGATCACCAGCTCGCCGGTCGGGCTCAAGTATTCGCCAGCGGCGGCGCGCTCGGCTTCGCCCACCTCATCGAGGATACGGCGGCAGGCGGCGAGATAGGAACGACCAGCGTCCGTCAAGGTGAGGCGCCGCGTCGAGCGGTTGAGCAGACGCGTCTTGAGGTGCCTCTCCAGTTCGGAGAGCTTGCGGCTGACGGTGGCGAGCGGCACGCCGGCATGTCGCGCGACGGCGGAAAGGCTGCCGGCCTCCACGGTGGCTACGAACAAGAACATGGCGTCGAGGCGGTCCATTTATTCTTCCGAAATGTGGAAGGATGGATTGCAAATATGCCTTCTACCTCCGGATTTCGGAAGAGGCTACATGTCCTTCCACTTTGGCAGAGGACCGCCGCCATGGACGCCTTCACCAGCGATGTCGCCTTTACCCCTACGGTCAAGGCCATCCAGTCCCGCAAGGGCTCGCGCGCATCTTATGCGCGTGTCGAGGAGCGCGGCGGCTGGCGGGCGACGATCACGCCCGACCTCGCCGCCTTCATCGAGGCGCAGACCAGCGTGTTCCTGGCGACGGCCAATGGCGGAGGTCAACCCTATGTCCAGCATCGCGGCGGGCCAGCCGGCTTCCTGAAGGTGCTGGACGGGCATACGATCGGCTTTGCCGATTTCTCGGGGAACCGGCAGTTCATCACCCAGGGCAATCTTGCGGACAATGCCCAGGCCTTCCTGTTCCTGATCGACTACATGCTTCGGCAGCGCATCAAGATCTGGGGCACAGCGCGCGTCGTCGAGGACGATGCGGAGCTGACGGCGAGGCTGATGCCGGCCAACTACAAGGCGCGGCCGGAGCAGGCGATCCTGTTCAGCGTCACGGCCTGGGATGCAAATTGCCCGCAGCACATTCCGCAGCGCTTCGAGGCGGCGGATGTGGCTGCGGCGCTTGCCGAGCGGGATAGACGCATTGCCGGTCTGGAGCAGGAGATCGCACGCCTGCGCAACAGCGCGTCTGGCGAAGCTTAGTTCTTGCTCACCGTAGAGGCTTCGGCGAGCGTGACGCCCTCGGTGGTCGGCCGAAGCGGGACGATGCCGCGCGCCAGCGCCAGCACATATTTGCTGTATTCGGTGAGCAGCACGCGCAGCGCTTCCGGCTTGGTCAGCCAGCTGCCATTGCCGAGCTTGTTGTTGACCACCGGATAGGGCTCAAGCCGCGCGCCATGCAGCAGCCGGCCCATCTCGAGCAGGCTGCGCGGCATGTGGTAGTTGTTGGTCACGACGATGATGCTGCCATAGGAGTGGCTTTCCACCCATTTGGCGCTCTCCTCGGCATTGCCGATCGTGTCGAGCGCGGCGCGGTCGATGTCGACGCAGCAGGAGAACAACTGCTTGTCGCCGCCCATTGCCGCTTGCAATTGGCGGCGGCTCGCCGTGGGGTGAACACCGCTGATCAAGAGCCGCTCGCCCTTGCCTGATGCCAGCAGATCCATGGCGGCGTCGAGTCGCGACTGGCCCCCGGTGAGCACGATGATTGCGTCGGCCCTGGCCGGATTGACCGGCGTCGTCATGTTGCTGACCTTGTCGGCAAACCAGCCGAAGCCGCCGGCGAAAAGCGCCAGCAGGGCAAGCACGAAGAAACCGCAGAGACGAAGCGCAAATCTGAGACGACCGGTTCTTGCAGACGCAGCACCGCGCGTAAGCGCCGCTGGCATCCGTCCAGCCGTTCCGATCGAGTCCCGCGCGTCCATCATCCCCAGGTTAATCCTGAAAACATCCAATGGTTAACTCTGAAACGTCGCCTTTCATAGATAGCACGGCGCACATTGCGTTACGGCAGTTTCCCTTGCGTGATCATGCACTTGTAGGGTCCGGGTCGCATTGGAAACCCAACTTGCCAACTCTTGCATTCGCGCCACACTTGGTTTCGCGTCATGATCAGACCGCCTCCGGCTGCCGGATGTCGATCTCACTGAGATAGGCGACGACCGTGGCATGCGAGGTCGCCGCGGTCAGCGCGCCGATCACCAGCACCATCAGGGCGACGCCGAGATAGCCGGTGGAGCCGATCGCGAAATTGCCGAACAGCGCGGTCGCCTGGTCGGCCTCAGGCGTCGCCATGTTGCGCGACGACCACCAGGAAAAGACGATGAAGACCAAGATAGCGGCGGCACCTCCGGCGGCGGCGCCCTTCATGCCGGTGACCAGGAAATGCCAACGGAATTCGCGCGCGATGAAGCGGGCCTCGGCGCCGACAAAATGCAGGACCTCGATGATGTGGCCGTTGCCGGCCATGGCGCCGCGCGTGGCGAACACCACCGTCAGCACCGTCGCCGACAATATCAGCGCCAAAACGGCAAAGCCGATCGTCACTGTCGTATGCGCCATGGCGACCAGCCGGTCGACCCAGGTGCGATGGTCGTCGAGCGCGGCGCTCGGCAGCTTGGGCGTGATCGCGGCGCGCATGGCCGCGAAGTCGGGCGGATTGGCCTCATCGATGGTGACGACGATGAGGCGCGGCACCGGCAGTTCATCGATGTTGAGGCCGGTGCCCAGCCACGGCTCCAAAAGGCGCGCCGTCGCATCGCGGTCGACGATCCTCGTACCCTTCACACCCGGGAACTCGCTGGCGATCTCAGAGGCCTGCGCGAGGGCTGCTTCCATGTCGAGGCCCTCGACGGGCTTGATCTGGATCGTCGCCTCGCGCGAGATCTGGTTCCCCCAGACCGAGGCGGTGTCGCGCACCAGCGTCACGGCGCCGAAGGTTAGGCAGGACAGGAAGGTCATGATGGCGATGACCAGCACCAGGGCCCGGCCGGCGATGTTCTGCGCCGGCACGATCGGCGCCATCTTGCGCTGGACACGGCGAACGACAGCCGGCGTCTCGACGGCTTCCTCGTGCAGGTGATCGGCCGGAAGTTCAGTCATAGACGTCCAGCCTTCCGCCGGCCAGAATCATGCGCCGCGCATCGACCTGCTCCATCAGGCCGAGGTCGTGGGTTGCGATCACCACGGCGGTGCCGAGCCGGTTGAGCTCGATAAAGAGCCTCAGCAGCCGGCGCGCCAGCGGCGGATCGACGTTGCCGGTCGGTTCGTCGGCAAGCAGGATCTCCGGCTGCTCGATCAGCGCGCGCGCGATCGCAGCACGCTGCTTCTCGCCGCCCGACAGCACCGGCGGCAGCACATGCATGCGCTCCCCGAGGCCAACCCATTTCAGGAGTTCGGT
>NZ_RZST01000405.1:0-4728 GCF_003997575.1 Mesorhizobium sp. M1A.F.Ca.IN.022.07.1.1 | reverse complement strand
GTGCGTTCGATGCCGGGCCGCGGCGGCGTCGGAACCTACTGCCACACCGAATCCGTCCATGTCGACGTCGGCCCCGAGCGCGACTGGAACTGGCGCTGCCGCCGACGCGGCGGCGGTGGCGACAACTGAGCGGCTTACCTGCTTCGGTCGAACTGTTTCCGGTTGCCAAACATGCGTTTTGCAGGCTCGCGAAAAAAGTTGTCGCATGTGGCGGCAGATGGGTTGCCGGTTGCGAACAACGCAATTATAAGCCGCTTCGTCTGAGCGCGCCCATCGTCTAGCGGTTAGGACACCGCCCTTTCACGGCGGTAACAGGGGTTCGATTCCCCTTGGGCGTACCAGCAGATGTCAGCGACTTAGCACCCTCTTCCGGCAAATCATCCAATAACGTCAAATAGCGACTGCGTATTTCGGCCGACGGTGACCGCGAAATAGGCCCGCTCTGCGAATCCGTAGCGGCTCGTGTCATCCGGTGGCGCTTTTCATAACGTGAACGCCTTCCAGCGCTCCTCGAGTCAGACATTATGGCTCAAGCAGTGCGAAACCATATAGCGCCCACAACTGCTCACATTCTCTCGCCCTGAGGCTCGGTGTTCCTGCTTTTCCGTAAAACACCATCGCTCCGCGAACTCCGTATCCAAGCACGGATGCATTCGCAACGAACTGGATAGCTTCCCCCAGGCGCATGGTGCCGATCTTGGCATCAGTCTTGTTGGCGAGGTCGACGACTCCAAGGATCTCAGCGTCAGTGTTCCTGGCTTCGAGAACAGCATCCGAAGTCGCACTGGTGACGCAAAAAGGCATCGTATTAGCCTCTGCTAATAATAACAGCGAACTAACGCGTCTTGTTCCCGAGGATCGACAGGCCCGGCCACCGAGGTCGCCGGGAATTGCCTCGTATTTTAGCAACATCTGAAACAAAGGGATTTCGCGAGCGTTTAAAGCTCCACAAAGGAGCTTCGACGATGGACCCGGCTACGGCAGCGGTGATGGTTTTGCTTTTGTGCAGCCCAGGCGAGGCTTCGATCTGCAAACCGCTTAATACGGCGCCTCGGGTTTTCGCCTCCCTCAACGAATGCCGTGCCTCATTGGCAGATGAACTGGCCGGCGCTCCTAGCGGAAGAATGGTCGGCCGATGCCAGGTGATCGATCCGACCATCACGGGCTCTTTGCCAGCCGGCTATACGACAGTTACGATTACGCGCGGCGAGAGCGTTGTCAGGTATATTGTTCCGCACAAGGAATAGCCGGGCCACCTAAGCAGCCGAGCCTGGTCCGAAGAGTATCGATCAGCAGCCCGTCTATTTCCGCCGCCAAACATTCGCCTCCCGAGCCAAGACGAAGCAGTGGAGTGGTCGATATCAATCCGGTAGGGATCGCCGTGCAGGGTTTCTATCGGGTGGGCTAGGAATCGCGCAGCAAGATCGACTTGGGCCAGCTTCGCCTTGACCTCTGCGGCTCGGTCGGCGATGGCATCGGCACGCTGCGGATTTGTCCTTCCTGCCCAACAGGCGGCTTGAGCCGCCTCTACGCTGAAATTTCGTCAGATACCGTCCCAAGTGTTGGAAGAAAGATACTTGGTGGTCGGCATAACTGCCCAGCCAAAATCCATTTGCATTTCGCGTGGCGGGCCGTTCAGCATCCGCGTCGTTTTTTGGGCATCATGCGCATATTTCAGGGCCGCTCCCATGCGGTTGAGCGTTTTTAAAATCGACATGGCTCATCATCCTTCCATGTGCCGAAGCCGTCCCGCGAGCGATCTTCGGCTGCTTTCGATCGGTACTAGATGGTAGATGATTGTTTCCGCCGCGTCGCACGCAAGCTCACGGGCTGTAACCAAACAGTTGCCCCTGAAACGCTCGCACACAACCAAGCTGGTCAGAAGGTTTTGAGGTGATCGGAGTTGTCCCAGGCATCCCACGCACAGGGAGCGTGTGCCGTTGCCTCCTCGAAACAAAGCCGAAATTGCGCACCATCAGATCGAAACATGATCGCTGCAAAAACGGCGTTGACCGGCACTGCCGGAAATCAGAGCAAAGGGAAACTCAAATGACCAACATTATTCGTAATGCAATTCTGGCTACTGTCGCGGTTTTCAGCTTGTCCGGTGCGGCTTATGCTCAGCAGCAGACCATCACTTCTTGCAGCAATCACGATGATTACTGGAGCCAGTGCCTGGGTGCCGCAAACAACGGCCACCAGAGCGGCGGCCGCGGACACGATCGCCACTGATTGACGATCGGGTTCCAACAAATGCCTCGCTGGCAAGTTGCCGGCGGGGCTTTGTGCGTTCTGGCAACCTCTTTGATCACAGGACGCCGCGCAGCGGCCCAATCGCCCCCGGTGTGTCCTGAGGTGCACGACGGCGGCTGCAGCCGACCAGCCGCTGGCGCTGAGACGCCACGATCGACAGCACGACGCCCGAAGTCATCGAGGCGTCACGACTGGTCCGCAGATGACATCCAAGACGCGTGATACAAAACCGAACGTCTGGCTGACGCCTCGGAACAAATCTCCGTGACCCATAGCTGAAAGCAATCGTGCACTATATTATAACATGGTCGAGGCGATGCGATGTCGAACGTCTACGATCTTGGAAGCGATCTGGTGCGTCGTATCTATGAAAAACGCATAGATGCACCGGCGATTCTTGATGCCTCCACGCATTTTCCCAACGCCACAAAGTTCGCGGCCGTCTGGCAGAGTATTCGCGATGAAGCGCTGTCGGTGCAACTGAACCGGGTGCCGCGTTTTCACGACATCATGCCGGAACAGGCCGAGATTTCGGCCAATGACGGCCTCGATTGGCGCATGTTCGTGCTCAAGGCTTACGACATGACGATCCCGGAAAACCTTGGGAAGATGCCTACCCTCAGCCGGTTGCTGTCGGAGTGCCCCGAGGTCAAATCGGCGGCTGTTTCATTCCTGGCGCCGCGCAAGCACATCCCGCCCCACCGCGGCCCCTTTCGCGGCATCATGAGATTTCATCTCGGCCTTGTCATTCCGAAACTGGCGGACGGCCGCCCGGCAACGATCATGATGATCAACCATGAGGAAAAGCGGATCGCCGACGGCGAATGCCTGCTGTGGGACGACACTTTCGAGCACGAGGTCATGAACAGCGCCGATCAGGCGCGTATCGCCTTGTTGCTTGATGTGTGGCGCCCGGATATGCCGCTGGACATGGAGATCCTGTCCAGGTTGATCGTTCGCGGCGTGCAGGTGGGAATGCACTACAGAGGGGTATCTTTCGCCGGTTGACGCGTCACGCCCTCGCTTCGCGAAATCCTCTTGCGCTGCCGCCGCGCTTCAGCGGCAACATCATGTCCCTTGCAAGCAAACCGCTGACGCGGCAGAAGGCCATGAAGGCCCGGCACGCTTCCTCGGCGCTTGCCACATCGACCGTCGCGCCGAAGCAGGAGTTAAACGCGGCGTCATAAACCTTGCCCTGCCGGCGCTTCGGCCAATTCTGCAGGAAATCGAGCGCCTGCTCGACGCTGTAGATTTCCTCGACCGGCAGGCCAGGCGCGGGCGTGATGCGCACCGGCACCTCGAATTGCAGTCTGTCCATTCCCTGTCTCCCGAACTGGCGAAGTCGGAGCGACGCCGTTCGTTCTGAAAAGTTCTTTGACCGGCTTTTGACGCAGGAATGTGACCTCAGTGCGGTGCGGGCCCGGCGACTGCCGCGGCAGATCGGCGCTCTGGCCACATCGTTCGACCGGGCGATGCAACCGGCATCGCCCTGTCGAGGTTGCGTCTACCGGTTCGCCGGGTCCCTCTCCGCCTCGTAGGCCATGCGCGAGACCACCATCAGCAGATTGGCGGACGGCACGGCGAAGATGACGCCGAGCACAATCGCCGCCGTCCCTTCCACACGAAGCGTTGCGGCTACAGCCCAATAAACGGTGCCTATGCAGATAACTGCCTGGACGGCGAGAAACGCGGCTGCCGAAGCAGCGCGCGTGAGTGTCTTGAATGTCTTGATACGTTGCATCGAGAAATGTCCAATGGGCGCGCCACGCAACCTGCCGACGGCCGATAGCCGTCGCCAGGTCGCGGCGCGCAAGGAATAGTTGAGGTGAGGAAGCTGCGGCCAGCGACCGCCTGACTCAGGCGGTTGGTGGCGCGCGGGGCTGATTGGGATGCGAGAGCGGCGCGGCCACAAAGGGAGGCGCGATGCCGGCCTGCGCCGGCAAAGTCCCGCCAGCGACAAGGAAATCGGATGCGGGAGCGAGAATGCCGGGATTGCCGCTGACGAGCTTTACCGGCAGCGGCCGGCCGGCGCGGGCTTCGAGGGCCTGCGCCTTGCCGGCGATCCTCAGCCAGGCAAACGTTTCGCCCTGCCGCATCGCGCTGATGCCGGCGCCGCGCGGGGCAGACGCTGTCGAGGCGGAGACCTCGGCCTGGCGAAGCTCACCAGCGCAAGCGCAAGCAGCGCCATCAGGGCCGAGCACGCGGTCCTGCTTGGCAGCAGCGTCGATCTTGCGCGTTCCGGTGCCGTCAACGGGCGTAAATCTCCTGAATCCTGACCCGGCTACCTCAAGGGATGGTGCAAGGAAAGCTTCGCGACACCCAGACGCGCCCGCCCAGCGAATATTCCCTCGGCAAACCGGTTGCAGGCACTTCGTCCTTGAACCTTGCGGCTTCCAGTGCCAAATCTGGAGAAAATTTCCGCACCGGCTCGCGTCAGGAGCCAACCCGCGAACGGACAAGAATGGTTACCTATCT
>NZ_RZST01000404.1:0-4731 GCF_003997575.1 Mesorhizobium sp. M1A.F.Ca.IN.022.07.1.1 | reverse complement strand
CGGTTGGGCAGGGCCTCAACGCGCTTGGCGAGGCGATCGGCTACAGGCTGGCTGACAGCAAGGCAACGGCGGCCGAACGTGATTGGCGCAAGGGCGGTAACGACGTGTTCTCAGCGCTGTTCGGCGGTAGCGGAGGATCCTCGCTTGCCTCGACATCGGCTTCGTCCAGCAATGTGGTCGCTTCGGCTCTTGGCGGCGGCTCGATGGGCGGCGCGCCGGATCTGTCGGGCAACGACATCTACAACGGCTTTATGGACACGGTTAAAACCAAGATCACCAATCCTTATGGCCTTGCCGCGGTCGCCTCGACCGGGAACGCTGAAAGCCGCTTCAATCCGAAGAATGCTTTCGGCTCATGGTCGGACCCGAGCGAAAGCGGACAGGCAGGCACGGCCGGCGGTATCCTGTCATGGCGCGGTCCTCGCTTCGAGGCCATGCGTGCGTTTGCCGGCAGCAACGGCGGCGATGCAAGCGCCCCGTCGCCGCAGCTTCAGGCGCAATTCTTCCTGCAAGAAGACCCCGCCCTGGTCGACGCGCTAAACGCGGCCAAGTCGCCAGAGGAAGCGCAGCGTCTCATGAACAACGCCTGGAAGTTCGCTGGCTACAACCGACCGGGCGGCGAGGCGGCGCGCCGCATTTCCATGGCCAACTCCTTCGCGTCGCGTTTCGCTAGCCCTGATGCCGCCCCGGTTCAGGTGGCAAGCATTGAGCCGGGTGCGGGCGTCTCGGCGGCGCTGAACAAGCGGCCACTGCCGCAGGAATACGCGAACAAAGGCATCACGCAAGACCAGTGGGACAGGATGAACGTGCCGGACAGCCCGGCGGCGGTCGCTAAGCCGGTCCAGTCGCCGCGGGCCGCCGTGCCCGCGCCGGCCGTTGCTATCCCTCAGACGGCTCAGGTGGCGCCCACGCAAGTCGCTGGCGGCCCGAGCCTGCAACAGCTCCTGCAAGCATCGCAGGATCCCCGCCTCTCCGAGCAGCAGCGTGGCGTCGTCAACCTGATGCTCAAACAGAAGCTCGAGGAGGCGAACCCGGCCACGCAACTCGAACTGGAAAAGAACCGGCTGGAAGTCGAGAAGCTGCGCAACCCGCAGATCGAGCCGGGCGACAAGGCACGCCTCGATTTCGACCGGGAGAAGTTCGCAGCCGAGCAAAGCAAGCCGATCGAAGTGGGCGGCGTCCTGGTCGACCCCAAGACGCACGAGCCCGTCTACACCGGGCAGCAGACCGATTGGGAAAAGCTCGACGAGCGGACTCTGTACAACAAGCGTACGGGCGAGACGCGAGCCGTGAGCATCGGTGGCGCGAATGCCGGTCAGTTCCGTTTCACCGGCAATTCTGTCGAGGCTCAGGCGCTCAACGGACTAATGGACGCCGGCCCCGAGAAGGGCGGCCTCACCGTCGAGCAGGCGCAGCAACTCGCCGCAGGCAAGACGATCAGTGGTCCGAACGGCGAATTGCTCTTCCTGACGCCGCAGGGTGTGTTTGGACAGGCGTCCGCCGGCGGTCCGGCAATGCCTGTCACACCGCCCAAGGCTGCCGCACCGCCTCCTCCCGCGGCGCCGTCGGCCACGCCTACCCCGAGTCCAGCGCCAGCGCCCGACGTTCAGCCGCAGGCGCCCACCAGCCCGCGCGCGGCCAATCCCGCGCGGACCGGAAACGCCGGCATTCTGCCTTTGACCGGTGCGAAGCAGAAGCCGCCAAACGAGCAGCAGCAGCGCGACAACAAGCTGTATTCGGTCGTGGCGCCCGAGATGCAGATTGTCGAACAGAACTTCGCCGCCCTGTCCAATCCGAAGGATCAGGCACTGTCGGCGATCCCGCACGGCTCGGACTATGGCGCCGAATACCTGAAATCGCCCGAGTATCAGCGGGCGTCGAACTCGCTTCGCACCATCATCGCGTCCTACCTCTACAGCGTGTCCGGCGCGACGGCGGCGCCGGCCGAAGTCGAGAACCAGGCGGCCATCCTGACGCCAAAGCCCGGAGAGGCGAAAGCGTCGCTAGACGACAAGCTGTCGCGCATCCGCCAGATGGTCGACGCGATCAAGACCGGCGGTTCCGGGACGGTTGCCACCCCGGCCGGTACTGGCGGCGGAACCACGAGCAACGGCTTGAAGTGGAGCATTGAGCCCTGATGCCTACGCTCAACATCCAAGGTCGTAAGGTGCAGGTCGACGACGCGTTTTTGTCGATGACCCCGGAACAGCAGAACGCGGCGGTCGACGAGATTGCCAAGTCGCTGCCCGGCGTCGTCGGCCCCGCAGCCGACAGCGGAGCTGCATCGCGAGCTCAAGCTGGGATCGCGCTTGCTCAGAAGATGCACGGCATGACGCCCGAGGATAAGCGCGCCGCTGCTGGCATCGACCAAACGACACTGCAGCCGGCCGGCATCCCAGCCTACGCCCCGATGGACTTGGGGGCGGGAGGAACCGCTCTGACTTCGACTATGGAAGGCGTGCCGATAGCAGGGCCGCTGCTCGACCGAGCCCAAACGACAGCGGCAGCCGGCCTCGGGTCTCTAATTTCCGGTCAGCCGTATTCGCAAGTTCATGACCAGATGCAGGAGATGGTGGACGAAAGTCGCGCTGCGCATCCCAATGCCCGCACCGCTGGCAATGTCGCGGGTGCCGTGATGGGAACGGCGCCGGCCGTCTTGGCAGCACCGGAGGTATTCGGCGCCGGTTTGGCCACCACTCCTGGCCTGATTGCAGCCGGCAGCACTGGCGGTTTGATTGGGGCGACGGACGCCGCTGTTCGATCTGGTGGTGACCCGAACGAAATCAAGAAGGGCGGGCTGATCGGCATGGGAGGCGGTTTGGCCGGTCAGATGGTCGGCCCTCTGATCGGCCGTGGTGTCAAGGCTGCTGCCGACACTTTGAAGCTGAATTCCATCGCCAAAGCTCTCGGGCTCGACAAGAAGGCCGTCGGCGTTCTGGCTGATGCAGCGCGTCAGGACGCGATAGATCCGGTCGCGTTGTCGCTCGGCGATGACGGCATGCTGATGGATCTCGGGCCAAACCTTCGGCATACGGCGGGCGCAATCGCCGCGACCCCTGGTGAGGGCAAAGCTATCGTGCGCAATGCGATTAGCGCGCGTGACGCCGATGCGAACTGGCGCATCCGCTCGACGCTGAACGACACGCTTGGCGAAGCCCCGACGCCATCGCGCATAATCGATCGGGCAAACCGAAACCAACTGAACCTTCAGCCGCAATACCGAGAGGTATTGCGAGAGGCTTCCGACATCGATGCCGCGCCGATCGCCCGCTATCTCGATGCCGAGGCGCAAACGCTGCGTGGAGATGCACAGCGAGGCATCCAGCGCGTACGGTCGATGCTGGACTATGTTCCGACCGGCGAAGAGATTGCGCGCGCCCGTGCACTCGGCCAGCCGGCACCTGGTGGCCTGATCCATGACGCCGGCACGTTGCTGAACGCCCGCCAAGCGGTCGACGATCTGTTGGAAACGGCGCAAGGCAGCAACCATCTGAATGCGCTTCAGACGGCTCGGCAAGCGATTGATGACGAACTGGCGGCCAAGGTGCCGAACATCAAGGAAGTGGACGCCCAGTATGCCGAGTTGGCGAGGCAGAAAGAAGCTGTGCAGAGGGGCCAGTCTGTCCTTTCCAGTGGGCGAGAAGCGCCGCGACCTGATGAGCTTACCGATGAAGTGCGGCAGGGCGCTCTGCCGCAAGGGCTACAAATCGGCCCCTCGGCCGTGCCCCTCCGTCTTCGTGAGGGCGCCCGTGCCGAGATTGAACGCATTGTCGGTACCAATGCTAACGATAGGGTCGCGCTTCAGCGTCTGATCAAGGGCGAAGGCGACTGGAACCGTGCGCGCCTGTCGACGCTGTTCGGCCAGGACAAGGCCAATGCGATCATCGACCTGCTCGACCGGGAACGGCTCTTTGCAGACACGTCGAACATCGTCACGCGCAATTCCGAGACAGCGGCGCGCATCGCCGCTCAGGATGCTATCGCGGGCGGTGGCAGTCGCGGCTTCGGTGTTCGGGAGGGATTTATTGCCGGGGGCGCCCGAGGCGCAGCGCGCGCGGCCGGAACGAAGGCAGTCGAGCGAGTGATTGACGCGCTCAACAATGGCGGAAACCAGAAAGCGATATCGGATATGGCTCGCACCCTAACGGGCGGGCCGCAGCAGAGCGCGGTGCTCGACGCGCTTTTGCGGGCCGGTAGCGGGACGAAGATACAGCCGAAGCAAGTCGAGGGCATCGCCCGAGCCCTGCTGCTGGCAGGCCCCCAAGCGACCCGCTAAGCCAGGGCGCTCCACACCAAAAGGCCGAGAAAGAAGACGCCTTCCGCACCTATGATGACGCGGGTGCGCTTCTGTAGGCTGCGGCTGTAAAACGCCATCTGGAACGCGCCCACGATGAGGATGGCGAACGCGATGCCGCAAAGGGTGCAGAAAAAGATGTGAATGAACGTCGTGCTCTTAGCCTCAAGGCCGCCCGTAGCCCAAAAATAGAGCGCTGTCGGGACAAGCGGGAGCACATACCATATATCGTGGAGAGACGGGCTTTCTTTTGGTCCGGTTACCAAGTCCCTCTTGTAGAGGCGATAGGCGACCAATATCCAAAGGAAGCTCGCCACAGCGGCGAGTGCGATCGGCGGATATAGCTGCACAGCGCTCACGGCGCGGAACATAATGCGGATCGTGACCGAGGGAAAGGGCGGCAGATCTCGCCCCAGGCAATTGCTCCTGCCCGAGAC
>NZ_RZST01000403.1:0-4752 GCF_003997575.1 Mesorhizobium sp. M1A.F.Ca.IN.022.07.1.1 | reverse complement strand
GCTATCTCGCCGATGTCCTCACCAGGATCGTCAACGGCCACCCCAACAGCCAGATCGACGATCTCCTGCCTTGGGTCTACATCAACAAGCTCGAGCTCAAGGCCGTGGCCTGAGAACACCGCTTACAGTTCGTCGTCCGGCAGAGCGAAATGATCGAGCCCGATCTCCCGGTAGCCGGCGCCAACCAGTGTCTCGGCGACAGCTGCAGCCTGTTCGGCGCGAACATCGCCGTCCGGTAGACCTGCCTGCTCGATTAGGCGCTGATTCTTTATCACGGAAGGAATATGCGCGTAGCCGAACACCGCAAACCGGTTGGGGCGCATGGCGACCGCAGCCATCGCGGTCTGGATGCAGGACTGCACAGTCTGTTTCGGGAGACCGAAGATGAGATCGAAGTTGATATGGCCAACGCCATGCCGGCGGAGATTTTCGACGGCAGCGGCCGTCTGCACCTTACTCTGGATCCGATTGATCGCCTTTTGCACATCGGGATCAAAGCTCTGCACGCCGATGCTCGCGCGGTTGACACCGGTAGCTGCCAAGGGTTCGGCCATTTCCGGTGTGAACGTTCGGGGATCGATCTCCACGGCGATCGCAGCAGTTTTGCTGAAAGCGAAGTGGCGGCGTAGAAATTCCATCAGCGCCAAGTGCTCGGCTGGCCCGATAAGGTGAGGCGTTCCGCCGCCGAAATGCACATCGCTCACCGGCAGCCCTTGCCGAACTTGCTCCGACACCAAACTGATCTCCTGACGCAGCACGCCAAATAATTAAGGATCGGGCCGTTGCGACGGGTGACGGCGGTAGGGAAGCCGCAATACCAGCACATGGATCGGCAAAACGGAATGTGGAAATAGAGCGACACCGATTCGTCGGCCGGGAGGCCCCCCAGCCATTCCTCATAATCGTCAGCACCAACCGCCGCAGAGAAGTCTGGCACAGTCGGATAGATGGTATACCAAGGCGGCCGGGGGTCCCGGTACTTTGTCAGGATTGAGGTGTGCAAGGAGCTGTCGTCCCACGTCGCTGATCCATCATTGTTTCGTTGCGCGCTCGTCCTGTCTCTGACCTAAGTCAGTGCGTCCCGCTTTCTCCGCGTTTTCAAGGCGGAGGCGGCGATGTCGCAGTCTCGCTTGGACAGGACGGTATCAACCGAGCGCGCGTGCCATGGTCCGCCTGAGGTGATGGTGCGGTGCCGCATTCAACGTTTGAGTACGTGACGCCGATGCAGTGTGCTTGAGGCGTCTGCGGAAGAACTTTGCAATGCGAAATTCATGTCCGACGCCAAACGTCGCAACGCACCTGTCAAGCCTCGGTCAGACGCCATCCAGGTCCAGCCAGCGGCCTTCCCTGCCGGCCGAAAAACCATACCGGCTTTAGCCACCGAGACGCTCTAAAGCTGACGTCCGCTCATTTGATGAAAGGAAGGCGCCGCTAGGGGGTGCACAAGGCTCCCCAGCTTGACGTCGCTTCGAGCGATGAGCGGCGGTGTGGCTTGTCGTCAAGCGCCGGGCAGCGTGCCCCCTACCGATATCCCGAAAAGATCGACCAAGATCGCCATCCCGACGCCACACGCGGTCTGGATGAGGCCGACCATGAAAATGCGATTGGCGCGTTCGTAGATGGGGCGGCGCAAGGAACTCATGTCGAGCAGCATGGACAGCGCTCTCATCTGCAGTGCGATGCCGAGCAGGATCGGCACTACGGCGAACAGATCGTAGAGTTGCCATGGCAAGGGGTTCGCCGCCCAATGAGTGAGGAAGCCGAGCGAAAAGGCAAGCAGGATACCCACGGCAGTGATTGTGCCGTTGCGGAAAATGGTCTCGATCAGTTCTTCCTTCGGATCGTGCTCGTCCAAGCGGCTTCCTTTCGTTGCTCTTTCCGTCGAGACTAAGTTCTCGAGAATGCTGTTCATCGCCAATTACTCGAGGCGAGCCCTAGGCAACCGTTTCAGGGTGCGATCCCTTCTCGCTATCGGCCGCGCAATGTACCTGCACGGCGAACTTACAGCGGCGAAAAGGTGCTTCGGCCACCATGCGACACATCGGACGTGGACGCCCTCTGTTCCTGGCGCAGCCCTTGCGGACCGCACGCGCGCAGTAATCCTTCTCGGTAGCGCATGAAGCGGCCTCCGTTGCGGTCAGACGGGAAGCCGTCGCTGTTAAACGAGACTGTCACATATCGAACATGGCGAACCGTGTCGCACATTGCTTTTCGCAGTGACCCTCAAAAAAAGTGATTCCAGCGAGACGAAGGCGCGTCGGCCCAATTTTGGTGTCGGCCGCATCTACGCTTCAGGTTGGCATGTCGCTTGCTGCTCTATTCCGAGGCTGCAGCGGTCTGACCGGAGTGTTTCACATATAAACGATAATGAATCTCCTAGCAGAAAACACTATTCTAAGTACATGTGGCTTTTACGCTGGATAACCTCCCATGTCAAGCGCTTTTACGTCCACAAATTGGAGACAACACGCACAAAATTTAGAGTAAAGCTTGCTCTTACGCCTCTATCCTTTTTATTCCTTCATGGAGATCTAGACATGTACATCAAGATTCGTCTTCTCGGCTTAACTGCTCTGATCGCCGCCTCCGTCGTTCGAGCAGCTGGCGCCGAGCGGGAACCGGCTGAGTACATCAAGATCTGCGACGTCCTCGGCTCGGGGTATTTCTATATTCCCAACACCGAGACCTGCCTGCGCATCGGCGGCTATGTCCGTTATGATATCGGCCTGGGTGATGTCCGATCGTATGACAGCGCAAGAACCTCGGATGTGAGAACTGGCGAGGACCAAGGCACTTGGCGAAACAACACACGCTTCACGTTCAAAACTTGGAGCGGCCAGCAGACCGAGCTCGGCGCGTTGACGACCTATACCGAAACCCACGTGAATTTTGGCAATAGCGCTAACTCGCGTGACAGTCCTCAGAACTATGGTTTCAACAGCGGCCTCGCACTGGCTTCTGCCTGGGTCGAGCTGGGGGGCCTGCGAGTTGGCAAGGACGGGTCGGCCTTCGATACGTTTGTAAGCTACGCTGGCAACGTTCTCGATAGTATGCTCGTTCGGTCGGCCGGCTTCGACACCAACGTGGCTCAGTACTACTTCGACGCCGGCAACGGCATTTCGACCGTGATTTCGCTCGAACAAGGATCGGGCTCAGCCGGTACTATCGACAGCTATATTCCGCACGTTGTCGCCGGCTTGAAATACACGCAAGGCTGGGGCTCGATCACCGGCGTCGCGGCTTATGACAGCAACTACGAAGCTTTGGCCGGCAAGATCCGTGTCGACGTCGCTGTCACAAACCAGCTGTCGCTGTTTGGACTGTTCGGCTACGGTTCCAATGGCAGTCTCAACGAGGACTCAAACGGCGCAATCGCCAATCATGTGCGCGGCTCGTACAAAATCTGGAACGGCCAGTGGGCTTTCTGGGCGGGCGCCACCTACGAGTTTGACGAGAAAACTTCGTTCAACTTTCAGGTCTCGAGTGATCAGCTCAAGAATTCTGGTTTGGCTGCAAACGTCGTCTATATGGTCGTTCCTGGCTTCACGGTCACAGCCGAGGTCGATTACGACCGCTACGGCAACTTTGGCGTCGGCCCTGCCGACCCTACCACCGTCAAGGGCACGAGCAAGCCGAACAGCGTCGGCGGCATTCTCCGCTTCCAACGCTCATTTTGAAATCTCTCCAGCCGCGAGCATCTCTGGCAAAGGCACTTGCCTCGACAACGCACGCATAGAGAGCTTCTTTCGCCATCCTTGAAGTCTGCATCGACCGTCCACGGCCCATCGTACCAACTTGAGACTGAAAGGGGTGAGCCCTGTGTAATACAGCCTAGCCCTTGACCTGCCCAATGAACCGGCCAGGGGTGGTCAGTTCAAATTCGGGGCCGTTTAGAGGGCAGTGTGAGGCCGTGTCAGGTAAGTGCCACTGCTATGTCGGGACCGCGACACGCCTGTCGCTGTGGATGGCTGGAATTGCCCTTCGCGGCGCCATTCATTCTCTCAACATTTACGTGATAATGCACGCTTAGTCCGATCCGCGTGGCAGCACCCATCCTAGGTCGCTATCGGGTGGCCTTAAACCTGAACAGCTCCATCGTCGCGGCTGCTGCCGAAGCAGGAGCAATCACAGGGACCCGCACTGGTGCTTGTCAGCCGTCTGACCCGCTACTTCGTCTTAGGAAGAGCATTGTCTTTGCCAAAAGCCGGCCAGTATTTCGAGATTGCCAGTGTGGCGCCGGCTGAAGAGAAATGACCATAGTCGAAATACATAAACTCTCCTCTGTCGGAATAGGGGCAGCGTCCTGCGCTGCACAGGAATTTCAGCGGATCGATGAATGTGGCGCCTTTGGTAAATGAGCGCACACGTTCGTTGATGCCGGGGTCCATCGCCATCGGCCAGGACGTATCGTCCAGATTTTGGCGCTTGGCGAAGAACGCAATTTTCCGGACGTCAGTTGGGAACTGCGGAGACTGGCCGATGACAAACACGCGCACGCCCAGGGCACGAAGCGTATCGATTGTTTGCTGAAGACCGTCGAAGCCTCTGACCTCATAGTCACTCCATTTACCGCTGAGGATAACCGTCTTGATGTCCGCTTCCAAGATGATGTCCAAGGCCTTGCGATTGAACCGGACACAATCAAGACGAGCGTAAGAGTAGTAAGAGAGTATCGGCGGGCAGCCGGCGTACGTATATTTCACGATGTTCGCCTGCAACCGATTTATGTTAGCACCCAGGCCGGAAACATAG
>NZ_RZST01000402.1:0-4757 GCF_003997575.1 Mesorhizobium sp. M1A.F.Ca.IN.022.07.1.1 | reverse complement strand
CCACCTTGCCGGCGGAGTCGGCGATGAGCTGCCGCACGAGCGGGCTCTGCCCTGCGCCGCCGCTGATGGCGATCGTGTCGATCTTGATGCCGCGGCCATGCATGGCCGCCAGGATCTGGCGGGCGCCATAGCCGAGGCCGCAGAGGCCGCCGACATAGAGCGCGACGAGACTGTCGGCCCCGGTCGCCATGTCCAAGCCGGCGACCAGTCCGCGCGCGTCGGGATTGGCCAAGGGGGCACGATTGCCTAGAAATTCGGGAACGACATGCAAGCCGCCGACCAGTCTGTCCGCCTTCGCCGCACCGCCATGCCGCTCCGCCTCCTGCGCCAGCCACTGGCTGAGGTTCTGGCCGCCTCGCGCCGCGATCCCGGCCAGCTCGACGGCGGCGGGGTGCATGCCGACCAGGCGATCGATGGCGGCGCCCGCGGCCGACTGGCCGCCTTCGTTCAGCCACAGCCCCGGCACCATCGCGGAGAAATAGGGCCCCCACACGCCCGGCACGAAAGCCGCCTGCTCGGTCGTCGTCATGGTGCAGGCCGAAGTGCCGAAGACATAGGCCATGCGCGTGGTCACATCGCCGGCGCCGCCGCGCGCGCCGACCGAGCCGATGCCGCCGGCATGCGCATCGATCATGCCGGCGGCGACCGGCGTTCCGGGCAAAAGGCCAAGCTCGGCCGCCGCCTTGCTCCTCAAGCCGTCGGGCAGCGCGCTCCCCGGCGCCACGACCTCGGTGCCGATCCGGGCAAATTCCTCATCCGCGAGCGCGCCGAGCCCGACCTTGCGAAAATAGCCATCATCCCAGCGTGCCTCGTGCGCGAGATAGGTCCATTTGCAAGTCACCGTGCAGGTCGAGCGCGCCAGGCTGCCGGTGGCGCGCCAGGTGAGGAAATCGGCGAGATCCATGAACTGCCATGCCGCGGCGAAGGTCCGCGGCATGTTCTCGGCGAGCCATAAGAGCTTCGGGGTTTCCATCTCGGGCGAGATTGTGCCGCCGACATAGCGCAGCACGTCCTCGCCGGTGCCGTTGATCCTGCGCGCCTGCTCGGTGGCGCGGTGGTCCATCCAGACGATGATGTTGCGCTCGGGATCCCCTGACGGGCTGACCGTCAGCGGCTCGCCACCCGGCCCCAGAACGACAAGCGAGCAGGTGGCGTCGAAGCCGATGCCATGCACCGACTGCGCCGAGATGCCGGCAAGCGACACCGCCTCGCGGACGGTCGTAGCAACGGCGCGCCAGATGTCATTACTCGATTGCTCGACGATATGGCCTTCGGCATGCCAGGTGGCGATGTCGGCCTTGGCGGACGCAAGCATGGCGCCCGCTTCGTCGAAGACGCCCGCGCGGGCACTGCCGGTGCCGATGTCGATGCCGATGAAATGACTGCTCATGACTTCAGATCCTTCGCCCGATCCGTTCGGTTGCTATAGGTCATTGCTTTGCGGCAGGATGACAAGGTCGCGGACGGTGATGTCACCTTCGTTCCCTATCGGTGTTGCCGTTCCGGCTAGCGGCGCAGGCAAAGCTTTGCCTTGCCGCGCACGTTTGCCCATGCCAATTCGACGCCGCTGCTTGTCGTGCCGGCTGGCTAGGCCGCTTTCGCCAGGTTGATGTTGTGCAGTGTCAGCCGCCGGAAATGCGAGGGCGTCATGCCCTTTTCGGCGAGAAACTGCCGGTTGAAGTTGGAAAGGGTGTTGTAGCCGACCTCGAAGCAGATGCTGGTGATCGAAGCCTGCTCGTCGCTCATCAGCATCTGGCAGGCCAGGTTGATGCGCAGCCGCTTCACATACTGAACCAGCGTCATACCGGTGTGCTGGCGGAAGGAGCGGGAGAATACACTGGGCGACTGGCCGGCGATGGCGGCCAGGTCCGTCTCGCTGAAGGGCTGGGTCAGGTTCTCGCGCAGATAGGCAAGCGCCTTGTTGATGCCGGCCGACATATAGCCCGACGGATCGGGCAGGTAGCTCGCGCTGGCCAGCATGCGCGCGCCTTCGGCGCGGCTGAGCAGACCCATTATCATCATGAACAGTTCGATGCGGCGCACGCCTTGCGAATTCATGATCTCTTCCATCAGCGGGCCAAGCTGCTTGCTGGTCTGGCGGCTGAACAGCACGCCGCGGCGCGAGGCTTCGAGCACCGGCGTCAGCGCCGCGAGCTCGGGGAAGGTGTTGATGGCGCCGTCGATAAAGCCTTCATTGAACTGGATGATGCGGCAGCGCAGCGGCACCGTCGCGTCCTTCGGCACATCGCTCACCCAGTTGTGCGGCAGGTTGGGGCCGGTCAGCACCAGATTGCCCGGCTCGAACTCGCCGATGAAGTCGCCGACGAAATAGCGGCCGCGGGTGGCGACGATGAGATGCAGTTCGTATTCCGGATGGAAATGCCAGCGCACCGTGCGGAACGGGTAACCGTGCGACCAGGCAGTGAAAGACTCGCCCGGCCTGATCTGCACAACTTCAAGATCGGGTTTCATCGCTGCTCCTCCCGTATTGAAGCCAAGGCGCGTCCCCTCTACGACGCGCCGTCCGGTTTCGGCCTCATGTCAGCCAAGCTACCGAGCCGACAAGATCTTCGCCACCATGTTCGCGTCACTCCATTGGTACTTTTTTGACTATTCTGAGCCTCCACGCCGCTGAGCGGCGCCTCAAACGACGCCGCGTTCCTCGCTCCTTATGCGGAAGGCATCGACGGCGATCGCAAGCAGGATCATCGCGCCGCCGATCATCTGAATGTAATAGGCCGAGACGTTGATGAGCTGCAGGCCGGTCTGGATGACGGTGATGAGCAGCGTGCCGCCGAGCATGCCGATGACGCGGCCGCGGCCGCCGAACAGCGAAACGCCGCCGATGACGGGTGCTGCCACGGCATAGAGCAGCGTCGTGCTGCCGACGGTCACGCTGACGCCGCCGAGATAGGAGGTGTAGAGGAAGCCGGCCACTCCAGCGAGGAAGCCGGAAGCGCTGAAGGCGCCAAGCCTCGCGCGCTTGACGTTGATGCCTGCGGCATTCGCCGCCCGGCGGTTGCCGCCGGTGGCATAGAGGTTGCGACCCCAGGCCGAATAAGCAAGCACGACATGCGCCAGGAGATAGGCGACGAAGAGGGCGATCGGCATTACCGGCCAGCTGCCGATGGTGGCGCTGCCTATGTAGCTGTAGCCTTCATCGGTCACCACCATGGTGCGGGCCTGGGTGGCGCCGAGCACCGCGCCTTGCAGAAAAAGCCCCATGGCCAGCGTCGCGATCAGCGAATTCATGCGCAAATAGGCGACGAAGTAGCCGTTGAGCAGACCGACGAGCACCCCGGCAACGATGGTGATGAGCACGGCCAGCGTCCAGTGGACGCCGAACTGCTGCATGGCATAGGCGCCGACCATGCTCGAGAAGACCAGATTGCCGACCACCGAGAGATCGATCTCGCCGATCAGAAGCGTGAAGGAGACCGCCAGCACCAGCACGCCCAGCGTGGTCGCCTGCACCAGCACGTTCTGCAGATTGCCTTCCGAAAGGAAGAAGG
Source organism: Mesorhizobium sp. M1A.F.Ca.IN.022.07.1.1 (assembly GCF_003997575.1). Classification (NCBI taxonomy): domain Bacteria; kingdom Pseudomonadati; phylum Pseudomonadota; class Alphaproteobacteria; order Hyphomicrobiales; family Phyllobacteriaceae; genus Mesorhizobium; species Mesorhizobium sp. M1A.F.Ca.IN.022.07.1.1. Next base: position 1,245 of record NZ_RZST01000402.1, on the reverse strand, counting down.
GATTGAGGAAGCCGGCGAGGATGCTGAACACGATGATCAGGATCCAGACCACATTGTCGAGAAGGAATTTTTTGCTGGTCATGTCTGATACTGCCCCTGTCATCGCGCCGCTCTCGCTTCGGCGATCGCATCGATGGTGATCTCGGCGCCGCGCAGCATTCGCGCGATTCGACCCTTGGAGAAGATCACCACGCGGTCGACGAGGCGCTGCATCTCTTCCGGGTCCTGCGCGAGCAGAAGCATGCTAACGCCCTCCTTCGTCGCATCGTCGATCAGGCGGTGGATCTGCTCCTTGGCGGCGACATCGACGCCGACGGTCGGTTCGTCGAGCAGAAGCAATCTCGGCTTGCGTTCCAGCAGCCGGCCAAGCAGCACCTTCTGCTGGTTGCCGCCAGACAACTCGCCGATCTCCTGGGCGCCGCTGCCCATGACGATCTCCATGGCGCCGCGCGCCTCGCGCATGCGGCGGTTCATGCCGGCGCCGCTCACCAGCCAGCCGAGCGATAGCGGCCAATTGCCGAGGTTGAGGTTCTCGGTCACCGACATCGAGCCGACCAGGCCTTCGCCGATGCGGTCATGCGTGAGGTAGGCAATGCCCGAGCCGAGGCTCTGCCCCGGCGAGCCGAGACGCGCTTCCCGGCCATCGATCAGGACGGCACCGGCCTCGATGGGCAGCAGGCCGCCCAGCGCCCGCATCAATTCCTGCGGCCCTTCGCCGAGCAGGCCGACGAGGCCGACGATCTCGCCGTGGCCGATCGCAAGATCGACCGGGCCGCCGCCGGAAAAGGATAGCCCGCTGAGCTCGATGGCCGCGCCATGATCCTTGCGGGCGCGGTGGAATTCGGCGACGTCGGCGCCGGTGATGACGCGCGCCATGGCCTCGGCCGAAGGCTCCGCCGCTTTGCCGCTGGCGGTCACCTTGCCGTCGCGCAGCACCGTGTATTCCGAACAGAGCTGGCGCACCTCGTCGTTGTGGTGCGAGATGTAGATGAAAGACGTGCCCCGTTGGGTAAGGCTCTCGACCCATTCCAGCAGATGCAGCCGCTCGGCCGCCGCAAGGCCTGCGGTCGGCTCGTCGAGGATGATCAGCGAGGCTTCGGCCGCGACCGCCTTGATGATGGCGAGCCTGCGCCTGTCGCTGGCGCCGAGGTCGCCGGCGCGCCGCCTCGGATCGACCGGCATGCCGTGGCTTTCGAGCTGGCGCACCGCCAGGCGGCGGAGCGCGGACCAGTCGGTCAAGCCGTA
>NZ_RZST01000401.1:0-4772 GCF_003997575.1 Mesorhizobium sp. M1A.F.Ca.IN.022.07.1.1 | reverse complement strand
GCACCAGCAACATCAGCCTCGACCGCTGTCCGCCCGACAACGCGGCAATCCTTTTCTCCTGCATCTCGATGGCGACGCCGGCGCCGGCGAGAAGCGAGCGGGCGCGCTGCTCGCCGATCTCGAAGCGGCGCGAGACCATCGCCAGCGGGGTGGCGTCGGCGCCGATGCCGGACAGAGCCTGGTCGCTGTAGCCGAGCACGGTCGACGGCGTCACCTTGACGCTTTCTTCCGACCCCGGTTCGGCGATGGCGGCGCGGATCATCGCAATGAAGCGCGATTTGCCGACACCGTTGCGGCCGAGCAGCACGATGCGGTCGCCTTGGCAGATATGGCGCTTGCCGGTCCTGAACAGCAGCGTGCCGTCGGGCGTTTCGACCGCCGGGTCGTCGAGCGTGATCAGCACCTTGGCGTGGGTGCCACGGTTGGCCAATCGGATCGCGCCGGCCGAACGCTCGCGATGCGCTGCCACGGCTGCATCTTCCAGCCTTTCGGCCCGCTCCCTGAGCTGCTTGGTTTTGACCGTCAGCAGGTCGCTGCCGGAATTGATGCCGATGTTGTTGAGCTTGGCTGCCTGCCGGCGCAACTGCTGTGCGACCTTCATGTCGCGCTCGAACCGCCGCGCCGTCGAGGCGTCGACCTCGTCGAGCGCCTGCCGGGCGCGCGAATAGGGCAGCGAAAACACCGGCGATTCTTCCGGGCGCAGGAACAGCGTGCGGTTGGTGGTGGCGTCGAGAAAGGCGCGGTCGTGGCTGGCGATGATCACCGGCACCTCGCGTGGCAGCGCGTTCAGCCAGGTTTCGAGCTGGCCGATCCTGGCGAGGTCGAGATGGTTGGTCGGCTCGTCGAGCAGAAGCACGTCCGGGTCGGTGACCCAGACGCGGGCGATCAGCGCCAGCCTTTGCCAGCCGCCGCTCAAGGCCCGCATCGCCCTGTCGCGCATGTCCTCAGGCACATCGAGCGAATCCAGCACCACGTCGACGCGCCAAAGCTCGCTGCCAAGCTGCTCCGGCGGCAAGGCATCGGCAACCACCTGATGGAAGCTACGGTCGAGCAGCGCGTCGGGGACGGATTGCTCGACATGGCCGACGCGCAAGCCGCGCGTCCGGGTGATATCGCCGCTCGTGGCGTCCAGCTCGCCGGCCAGGCATCTGAGCAGGGTGGATTTGCCACGGCCGTTCGCCGCGACGATGCCCAGCCGGTCGCCGGCACCGATGATGAGGTCGAGGTTGGAGAAGAGCGGCGCACTCATGGTGACGCCGAGGGATTTGAGGCTGATCAGGGCCATGTCGATTTCTCTGGTCTTGCCGGAGCCCGGCTCAATGCACTTTGACGGTGCGCCGGTAGGCCATCAGGCCGAGATCAGCGGCACCACGAAGGGCAGACCAAAAATCGAAGCGGGGGAAAATTCCCGGACCGTCCTGGTCAGCCCTGCAAGCAAGCTCGCAGGGCACAGACAGGGCCGCGCTGACGGTGGTGATCGATAGACACGCAGCCCTCCTTTCCAGATGTTCGAATTGGGAAACTGGGTACACCTCGGGAGGGGGACATGGCAAGGGGCGGCAGGACAGAGCGGAGCGCTGAAACTGCCGACCTCCCTCTTGTGGGCCCATTGTGGGGGAGATGTCCGGCAGGACAGAGCGCTGTCCCGCCGGCATGTCAACATCAATCTCTTCAGAAATCAGTGCCCCGGCCGCCCAGTCTTGCTCGGCCGGCGCTTTTGACGGCGCTCATCGGCTGGGTCTTCGTAAGAGCCGATCCCAGAGCGCTGGCGGACGATGGGTTTATCGTCGCGTTCCTTCGCGCCCCCCTCTGTCCTGCCGGACATCTCCCCCACAAGGGGGGAGATTGGCCGTGGCTTCGTAGGCACCGTTCCTTCGACGGGTTTTTCGGTACGGCGCACCGTCATCTCGTCGAGCGAGTTCTTGCGGAACAGCGACCCGGTGCGATCGCCCGGGATGCCGAAGTCGGAGCCATGCGCTTCCTGCGCCGACTGCTTCTTGAACAGCGAACGCGAGACCGCGCCAGCGGGTGTTGCCATATCGGTGCCCGGTCCCATGTCGTCGATCGAGGGCTTGGCGAAAAGAGGCTTCTTCACCGGCACCGCGCCGTCCGCGCCCATCTCATCGAGATCCGGCTTGCGGAACAGGCCCTTGCCGTCGTCATCGACGGTGCGGTGCACCGCACGTCCCTTGTTGTGCCTGCCTTTCTCGCGGCCGGAAACCGGGCTTTCCATGTCGGCGTAGCGGGCGAGCGGATCGTCCGAGATGGACAGCTCCATTTCGCGCAGCCGCTTGATCTCGTCGCGGATGCGGGCGGCCTTCTCGAAGTCGAGATTGGCGGCGGCATCGCGCATCTGCTTGTCCAGCGCCTCGAGATGGGTTTTCAGATTGTTGCCGATCATGGCGCCGGCATCGTCGGTGAACTGCGAGATGTCGGCGCGCACGTGATCCTTCTCGTAGACGGAGTCGAGGATGTCGGCGATGCGCGACTTGACCGATTCCGGCGTGATGCCGTTGGCCGCGTTCCACTCCATCTGCTTCTCGCGGCGGCGGTTGGTCTCCGCCATCGCCCGTTCCATCGAGCCGGTGATCTGGTCGGCGTAGAGGATGACCTTGCCGTCGACGTTGCGGGCGGCGCGGCCGATGGTCTGGATCAGCGAGGTTTCCGAACGAAGGAAACCTTCCTTGTCGGCATCGAGGATGGCGACGAAGCCGCATTCGGGAATGTCGAGGCCTTCGCGGAGCAGGTTGATGCCGACCAGCACGTCGAAGGCGCCGAGGCGCAGGTCGCGCAGGATCTCGATGCGCTCCAGCGTGTCGATATCGGAGTGCATGTAGCGGACTCGAATGCCGTTCTCATGCAGATATTCGGTGAGGTCTTCGGCCATGCGCTTGGTGAGGACCGTGACCAGCGTACGGTAGCCCAGCCTGGTCGTCTCACGGATTTCGCCGACGACATCGTCGACCTGGCTCTTGGCGGGGCGCACCTCGACCGGCGGGTCGATCAGGCCGGTCGGGCGGATGACCTGCTCGGCGAAGACGCCGCCGGACTGGTCGAGCTCCCAGCCGCCCGGCGTCGCCGAGACGGCGATCGACAGCGGGCGCATGGCGTCCCATTCCTCGAAGCGCAGCGGCCGGTTGTCCATGCAGGAGGGCAGGCGGAAGCCATACTCGGCCAGCGTCGCCTTGCGGCGGAAGTCGCCGCGATACATGCCGCCGATCTGCGGCACTGTGACGTGGCTCTCGTCGATGAAGATCAGCGCATTGTCCGGCACATATTCGAACAGGGTCGGCGGCGGCTCGCCCGGCTGGCGACCGGTGAGATAGCGCGAATAATTCTCGATGCCGGCGCAGGAACCGGTCGCCTCGAGCATCTCGAGGTCGAAGCGCGTGCGCTGCTCGAGACGTTGCGCTTCAAGCAGACGGCCAGCCTTTTCAAGCTCTTGCAGGCGGTATTGCAGCTCTTCCTTGATCGACTTGATAGCCTGATTCAAGGTCGGCCGCGGCGTCACATAGTGCGAATTGGCGTAGATCTTGACGCTCTTCAGCTCGCCGGTCTTCTGGCCGGTCAGCGGATCGAACTCGGTGATCGCCTCGATCTCGTCGCCGAACATCGAGATGCGCCAGGCGCGGTCTTCGAGGTGGGCCGGAAAGATCTCGATCGTGTCGCCGCGCACGCGGAACGAGCCGCGCACGAAGTTGATGTCCTGGCGCTTGTATTGCTGGGCGACGAGGTCGGCAAGCAAGGCGCGCTGGTCGAGCCGGTCACCGACCTGCATCTGGAAGGTCATCGCCGTGTAGGTCTCGACCGAGCCGATACCGTAGATGCAGGAGACGGAGGCGACGATGATGACGTCATCACGCTCCAGCAGCGAGCGCGTTGCCGAGTGGCGCATGCGGTCGATCTGCTCGTTGATCGAGGATTCCTTCTCGATATAGGTGTCGGTGCGCGGGACGTAGGCTTCCGGCTGGTAGTAGTCGTAATAGGAGACGAAATACTCGACCGCGTTTTCGGGGAAGAATTTCTTGAACTCGGCATAGAGCTGCGCGGCCAGCGTCTTGTTCGGCGCCAGGATCAGGGCAGGGCGCTGCGTTTCCTCGATCACCTTGGCCATGGTGAAGGTCTTGCCGGAGCCGGTCACGCCGAGCAGCACCTGGGTGCGGTCGCTTTGCTCGACACCCTCGACAAGGTCCTTGATGGCGGTCGGCTGGTCGCCGGCGGGCTCGAAATCCGACACCATCTTGATGGCGATGCCGCCTTCCGATTTTTCCGGCCGGGCAGGCCGGTGCGGCGTCCAAAGCTGGCCATCCTTGTGCAGCGGATTGCCGGATTCGATGAGCCTCGACAGTGCGGCGACGGTCGCGGTCACACCGCTCGAGGAAACCTGCTCGGCGTCCTCCAGGCTGATGTCGAGGCCGGCCACCGGGTTGAGGCCGGCGGCGGCGCGTTCTTTCGCCGATGCCGCGCCGCCCATCGAGGTGCCGCGCGCCGTGCGCCCGGGCGCAGCAGAGCGCTCGGGGATTTTCTTCGGCGCTTTAGCCTTCGGCTGCTTTTGCGCCTCACGCTCGATCTGCCCGGCCCAATCGGAGATCGAGCCGGTGAGAGGCGCGCCGGAGAACTCGCTTTGCGGTGCTTCGGCGAAGCCGCCGCGCTCCAGGGGCTCGGCGGCGTCGAGGAATTCGGTCAGCGGACTGCGCCGTTTCGGCGCGCCCTCTTGCGCCGGCGAGGGCGTTTTCTTGTCGGTGCGTTTGGCCATGGCCCGAATATGGGAG
>NZ_RZST01000400.1:0-4784 GCF_003997575.1 Mesorhizobium sp. M1A.F.Ca.IN.022.07.1.1 | reverse complement strand
TCACCACCCACACGCTGGAAACCCATGTCTACCGGCTGCGCCAGAAGATTGAGCGCGATCCTTCCAATGCCGAAATTCTTGTGACAGAAAGCGGCGGCTACAAGCTGGTTCCTTAAACATTTCATGATCTAGAGCGATTCCAGGAAAAGTGTGAAAGCGGTTTTCCGATCGGAATTGCGTCGAACCAAACAGATAGGCGGTCGGGCGGGATTGCCTCGGGTACGATCCTGATGCTGGAGGGTGATGGATCGGCTCGCTGCACGCATCGCACGATGCGTGATTGAAAGTTGGAGTGCGCGCTCCCGCAAGGAGACGGCGCTCCAAAGGAGGGACTGGACTGACCGCTCGGGGACACAGCTAGCATGGCGCTGGATGACGACATCCGCATCCTGTCCGCCGTGAAGCTTTTTCAGGGCTTCACGCAGGAACAGTTGCGCCTGCTGGCCTTCGGCGCCGAGACCACTTTTCTGCAGGCCGACCACAAGCTCTACCGCGAGGATGACGTGGCCGACTCGGCCTATATCGTCGTCAGCGGGCGCATAGTCCTCTATCGCGAGCAAGGCACCGGCGAACGCGTCCCGATCGGCACGGCAGGCCCCGGCGCCATGCTCAGCGAACTGGCCCTTATCGCCGACACCAACCGGCTGACCAGCGCCTCGGCCGCGATCGATTCGGAAGTTATCCGCTTGAGCCGAAAGATGTTTCGCCGCATCCTCGAGGAATATCCGGAGCTCGCGGTGCAGCTGCATGAGCGCATCCTGGAGGAATTCCAAGAGATGATCGCCCGCATCGAGGAGCTCGCGCCACGGTTTACGGAATAGACGCGCCGCAGCGTCTCTGCCGATTGATAGCGCTCAATCCAATTCAAACTTAGCGATGACCGGCACATGGTCCGACGGCTTCTCCCAGCCGCGCGCCGCCTTGACAATCTCGTAACCGGCAAAGCTCGGCACCAGATTGGCGGACGACCAGATATGGTCGAGCCGCCGGCCGCGGTCCGATGCTTGCCAGTCCTTCGCGCGGTAGCTCCACCAGGTGTAGAGCTTTTGCTCGGCCGGCACGTTGAGCCGCATCAGGTCAACCCAGCCGCCGGCCCGCCGCATCGCCTCGAAGTTTTCGGTCTCGACCGGCGTGTGGCTGACGACGTTGAGCAATTGCTTGTGCGACCACACGTCATGCTCCTGCGGCGCGATGTTGAGGTCGCCCACCAGGATCGAGGCATCGTGCTCGCTCGCCGGCACGCTGTTCATCTCAAAGACGAAATCGAGCTTGTGGCGGAATTTCCGGTTGATCTCCGGGTCGGGCTCATCGCCGCCGGCCGGAACGTAGAAATTGTGCAGCAGGATCGACCTGCCGCCGGCCTGGACCTTGACCGAGAGATGCCGGCTGTCGTCGATCTCGCAGAAACGCCGCTTCTCGACCAGCGCGATCGGCCGGCGCGCCACCGTCGCCACGCCGTGATAGCCTTTCTGGCCGTGGAACAGGATGTGCTGGTATCCGGCCTTGCGGAAAGCCTTTTCCGGAAACAGCTCGTCCGGGACCTTGGTTTCCTGCAGGCAGAGCACGTCCGGCGCGTGCTCCTTGAGCAGCCGCTCGACGATCGGCATGCGCAGACGCACCGAGTTGATGTTCCAGGTGGCTATGGTGAAGGGCATTCAGGCAGGTCCGGCAAAAGATCGCCGATCTACTGCCAGCCACGCGCCATAAAGACAAGCCGGCCCGCGCTGCAAGCCGGCCCTGCCCTGAATATGGGCGGACCTACCGCGTCTTGGTATTGAGCTCGCGGTTCGCCGTATAATCGATCGCGAAGGTGCCGTCCGGAATGGAGACGCCTTCCTTGACGTTGAAGATCATCACCGTTGTGTCCTTGCCCTGTGCGTCGGTGATCGTCCACTGGCGCAGTTCATAGGTCTTCGGATCGAACATCATGGTGATCTTGGCGTTGCCGAACACCGACTTGTCGGAGAGTTGGATGGTGGTGAGGTCGTCTTCTTCCTTGACGGCCTTCACGCGCCCGCCCGAGAGATCGATCCGGTCGTCGAGCAAAAGCTTCAAGGGCGTCTTCGACAGCGGATAGAGGTCGGAGGTGTTCAGCTTCTTGTTGAGGATGACGACCGACTTGCCGTCGGAGATCACCCGGAAATTCGACGATCCGTCATAGTTGAAACGGATTTTGCCGGGACGTTCGAGGAAGAACTTGCCGCCGGTCTGCTCGCCCTTCGGGCCGAACTGAACGAATTCGCCGCTCATCGATTTGACCGAGGAAAAATGATCGGCGATCTTTTGCGCCGCCGGCGGAACGGCGGCCTGAGCCAAGGCCAGAAGTTGGAAGCCCGGCACGACATTGATGGCGGCGGCGCCAGCGAGCACCAGGCCAAGGCCGAGCAGCTGTCGGCGGGTCGGAGCGAAATCTGTCTGGGTCTTCATGCCGGTCACTTCCTGTGATTTGCCTTGGTCGCTGTCTCTGGACCGCCAGTTGGGCCTAAGTTTGGCGGGTCGCACGGCGCTTGGTCGCATCAACGCGCCAGAGGGTTCAAAGTTGCCGGCCGCCTCCCGTAGGCCTCGCCGGGCTAGAACTTATCGTCCTCGGTGGGAACGAGAATCTCGCGTTTGCCGGCGTGGTTGGCCGGGCCGACGATGCCTTCCTTCTCCATCTTCTCGATGATTGACGCCGCGCGGTTGTAGCCGATGCCCAGCCGGCGCTGGATGTAGCTGGTCGAGGCCTTGCCGTCGCGCAGCACCACGGCCACCGCCTGATCGTAGGGATCGTCGGAATCCTCGAAATTGCCGCCCCCACCGCCGCCGCCGGAACCGCCCCGGCCCGAGGCGCCGTCCTCGTCGTCTTCCTCGTCATCCTCGGTGATGGCGTCGAGATACTCCGGCACGCCCTGCAGTTTGAGATGGCCGACGATCCGTTCGACCTCGTCGTCCGAGACGAAGGGACCGTGGACACGCTGGATGCGGCCGCCGCCCGCCATGTAGAGCATGTCGCCCATGCCGAGCAGCTGCTCGGCGCCCTGCTCGCCCAGGATGGTGCGGCTGTCGATCTTCGACGTCACCTGGAAGGAGATGCGGGTGGGGAAATTGGCCTTGATGGTGCCGGTGATGACGTCGACCGACGGGCGCTGCGTCGCCATGATGACATGGATGCCGGCGGCGCGCGCCATCTGCGCCAGGCGCTGCACCGCGCCTTCGATGTCCTTGCCGGCCACCATCATCAGGTCGGCCATTTCGTCGATGATGACGACGATATAGGGCATCGGCTCGAGGTCGAGATCCTCGGTCTCGTAGATCGCCTCGCCGGTCTGGCGGTCGAAGCCGGTCTGCACGGTGCGCGAGATTTTCTCACCCTTCTTCTCGGCCTGGCTGACGCGTGCGTTGAAGCCGTCGACATTGCGCACGCCGACCTTGGACATCTTGCGGTAGCGGTCTTCCATCTCGCGCACCGTCCATTTCAGCGCCACCACCGCCTTCTTCGGATCGGTGACGACGGGCGTGAGCAGATGCGGGATGCCGTCATAGACCGAGAGCTCGAGCATCTTCGGATCGATCATGATCAGCCGGCATTCCTGGGGGGTGAGCCGGTAGAGCAGCGACAGGATCATGGTGTTGATGGCGACCGACTTGCCCGAGCCGGTGGTGCCGGCGACCAGCACATGCGGCATCTTGGCGATGTCGACGATGACCGCCTCGCCGTTGATGGTCTTGCCGAGCGCCAAAGCGAGCTTCGCCTTGGTGGTTTCGAAGTCGCGGCTCGCCATGATCTCGCGCAGATAGACTGTCTCGCGCTTGGCATTCGGCAGCTCGATGCCGATGGCGTTGCGGCCGGGCACGACGGCGACGCGGCAGGCGATCGCGCTCATCGAGCGGGCGATGTCGTCGGAAAGGCCGATGACGCGCGAGGATTTGATACCGGGCGCAGGTTCCAGCTCATAGAGCGTGACGACCGGACCCGGGCGGACATGGATGATCTCGCCCTTGACGCCGAAATCCTCGAGCACGCCTTCGAGCAGCCTTGCGTTCTGCTCCAGCGCGTCCTTCGACAGGCTCGGGTCTTTCGCGACGTTCTTCGGTTCGGACAGGAAATGCAGCGACGGCATCTCGAACGTGCCGGAGCCGATGAGCGAGGTCTGCGCCTCGCGCTGAACGCGTGCGCCTTGCACCGGGCGCGGCGCAGGCGCCTCCACGCGCGTCGCCGCGTCCGAGCGGAAGTTGCGCACATTGGCGCGGCGCTGGACCGGCTCCTCGTCGTCGAAGTCGTCGATATCGGCCTCTTCGTCGTCGAAGACATTGTCGTCCACGGGATCGACCGAAGCGCTGCGGTCGTTGACCATTGCGGCGAAGAATTCCGGCTCGACACGGGCGCGGCCGCCGGGGCTCATCCTGGATTCGGCGTACTCGGCCGATTCGACCCGTTCGGCGGCGCGGCGCCAGGCGCTGGCCCGCGGCTCAATCTGAGGCTCGAACTCGTCACGCTCCTGCCTGCGGCGCGCGGCACGCCGATGCATCCATGCACGGAAGGACAGCCACCAATGGGTGATGGCGCCGAGCGCAAGAATGCCTTCGTCGCCCTCGTCTTCATCCTCATCGAAGAGCAGATCGTCCTGCTCGCGCGGTTCCGGCTCGGCGGCGCGCGCCATGACGGCAAAGCCGTTCTTGCGCGCGATCAGCGCTGAGCCATAGGCGAACAGCCAGAGCGCCGGCGTCGCGAGCACAACGGCGATGATGGTGGCGAAAAGGCCCTTCGGATAGCCGCCGACGGCGATGCCCGGGATCTTCAGCAC